>NZ_JBNHGF010000220.1:0-4811 GCF_059091005.1 Arthrobacter sp. Y3223164 | reverse complement strand
CCTCCCCGCCGGCCAGGGGCTCCCGGCGGTAGCTCAGCGGCACGTTGACAACGTGGACGGCGTCGGCGGTGTGCACGGCCACGATGTGCACTTCCAGTCCCACTGCCCCGGCCGGGTCCGGCAAGCGGATGCCGCCCAGCCGGCGCAGGACCGACTCTTGGCCCTTGGCGGGGAACCAACGCTGGGCGGGGAGCCACTGGTGCAGCAGTTCGGGCAGGCTCGGCGTGAAATCAGGCATGTGATGCCACCTCTGTTCCTTCAGTCGCGGGTCTGATGACTGGGAGTGTCTCGGTCTGTGGAGATGCGGGGTTGGACGCGGCCGAACGCAGCCGCAACCAGAAAAAGTCGTGGCTGCCCAGCGTCAGCGTGAGCTGGCCGGCGTCGTCAAAGGCCGGGAAGGGGACGCCTCCGAACGTGTCGCGCAGCCCCCGGCCGGCAAATTCGGGCAGCCGCAGCGGTGCCGCCACCGGGTGCTGCGACAGATTGAACACGCACAGCAGCACCTCTTTCTCCAGGCCTTCCGGATTGTCCTCCGGCAATTCGCGCAGAAAGGCCAGCACCGATTCGGAGTCCACCGGCACGTTCCGGTAGGTGCCCAGGCCGAAGGCGGGATGGGCCTTGCGCACGGCCAGCATCTGGCGCACCCAGTGCAGCAGCGAACTGTTGTGCGCCAGCTGCGCCTCGACGTTGACGTAGTTGTAGTGATAGACCAGCGACTGCACCACCGGCAGGTACAGTTTGCCGGGGTCCGCGGTGGAGAAGCCGGCGTTGCGGTCGGGGTTCCACTGCATCGGGGTGCGGGAGGCATCGCGGTCTTCGAGCCAGATGTTGTCGCCCATGCCGATCTCGTCCCCGTAATACAGGAACGGGCTGCCCGGCAGCGACAGCAGCAGCGCGTGAATCAGTTCGATTTCTGCGCGCGAGTTGTCCAGCAGCGGGGCCAGCCGGCGGCGGATTCCGATGTTGGACCGCATCCGGGAATCCGGCGCGTACCAGCCGAACATCGCCTCACGTTCTTCGCGGGTGACCATTTCCAGCGTCAGTTCGTCGTGGTTGCGCAGGAACGTTCCCCACTGGGCCCCGGCCGGGATCGCCGGAGTCTGCTCCATGGTGGCGATGATCGGGGCGGCCTTCTGGTCCCGGAGCGCGTAATACAGCCGCGGCATGATCGGGAAGTGGAAGGCCATGTGGCATTCGGGGCGCAGCCCGCCGTCGCCGTCGGGCTGGCCGAAGTATTCCACCACCTCGTGTGGCAGCTGGTTGGCTTCGGCGATGATCACGCGGCCGGGGTATTCCGTGTCCACCAGTGCGCGCAGGTCCTGCAGGAAGGCGTGCGTGGCGGGCAGGTTCTCGCAGTTGGTCCCGTCTTCCTCGAACAGGTACGGGATGGCGTCCGCGCGGAAACCGTCAATCCCCTGGTCCAGCCAGAAGCGCACGACGTCGAACAAAGCCTCGATCACCTTGGGGTTCTCGAAGTTCAGGTCCGGCTGGTGGCTGAAGAACCGGTGCCAGTAGAACTGCCGGCGGATCGGGTCGAACGCCCAGTTCGAATCCTCGCTGTCCACGAAGATGATCCGCGCGTCCTGGTATTTCTCGTCCGTGTCGGACCAGACATAGAAGTCTCCGTACGGCCCCTCCGGGTCACGCCGGGACTGCTCGAACCAGTCGTGCTTGTCCGACGTGTGGTTTATCGGCAGGTCGATGATTACCCGGACGCCGCGGGCGTGGGCCTCGGCGACCAGGCGTTTGAAGTCGCCGATGGTGCCGAACTCGTCCAGCACGTCGAAGTAGTCCGCGACGTCGTACCCGCCGTCCCGCAGCGGGGACTTGAAGAACGGCGGGATCCACAGGCAGTCGACGCCCAGCCACTGCAGGTAGTCCAGCTTGTCGATCAGCCCGGAGAAGTCGCCCGATCCGTCTCCGTTGGAGTCGGCGAAGCCCCGCAACAGCACCTCGTAGAACACTGCCTTGCGGTACCAGTGGGGGTCATGCGTCAGCCCCGGAGCGTGCAGCTGGAAGGGGCCGGCCATCAGCGGTTCCTTCGGATGTGCAGGATGTGGGCGGGTTCCACGTGTGCGTCCAGCCGCACGTAGTTGTGTTCGCCCCAGCGCCAGCTCTGCCCGCTGAGCAGGTCATCGACCCAGAACGTGCCGTCGTCGTTAAGGTCCTCCTCCCGCAGCCCCAGCGCCGTCAGGTCCAGCGAGACCGTCGATTCGCGCGCGCTGTGCGGGTCCACGTTGACGACGACGATGATCGTGTCCCGCCCGCCGCCGTGGCTTTCGGGCAGGTGCGCCTTGTGCTTGGAGTACACCACCGTGGCCGGGTCGGTGCTGCGGTGCACGGTAAGGTTGCCCAGGTCGCCCAGCGCCGGGTGGGCCCGCCGGATGGCATTGAGCCGGGTCAGGTACGGGGCGAGCGAGCGCCCTTCGGCCTCCGCGGCGGCGAAGTCGCGGGCCTTGTATTCGTACTTTTCGTTGTCGATGTATTCCTCGGCGCCCGGCCGGGCCACGTGCTCGTAGAGTTCGTAGCCGGCGTAGACGCCCCAGAGCGGGCTGGCCGTGGCCGCCAGCACGGCCCGGACCTTGAACCCGGCGGGGCCGCCGTACTGCAGGTACTCGGTGAGGATGTCCGGGGTGTTGACGAAGAAGTTCGGCCGGAAGAACGGCGCCGTCTCGTGGCTGATCTCGGTGAAGTATTCCTCGATCTCTTCCTTGGTGTTGCGCCAGGTGAAATAGCTGTAGGACTGCTGGAAGCCCGCGCGGCCCAGCGCGTGCATCATGGCCGGCCGGGTGAAGGCCTCGGCCAGGAACACCACCTCAGGGTGCTCGCGGTTCACCGTGCCGATCAGCCATTCCCAGAACCACAGGGGCTTGGTGTGCGGGTTGTCCACCCGGAAAATCTTCACGCCGTGCGAAATCCACAGCTTCACGATCCGCAGGACCTCTTCGGACAGGCCGCGCGGGTCGTTATCGAAGTTCAGCGGATAGATGTCCTGGTACTTCTTCGGCGGGTTCTCGGCGTAGGCAATCGTGCCGTCGGCCCGCGTGGTGAACCATTCGGGATGCTCGGTGGCCCACGGGTGGTCCGGGGCGGCCTGCAGCGCCAGGTCCAGGGCCACCTCCATGCCGAGCGCCTCGGCGGCGGCCACGAAGGCGTCGAACTCCTCGAATCCGCCCAGGTCGGGGTGGATGGCGTCATGCCCGCCGTCCTTGGATCCGATGGCCCACGGCGATCCCGGGTCGCCGGGTCCGGCGGTCAGCGTGTTGTTCGGTCCCTTGCGGTTGACCTCGCCGATCGGATGGATGGGCGGCAGGTACACCACGTCGAAGCCCATGGCCGCGACGGCCGGAAGCCGCTCGGCCGCCGTCGTGAAGTCGCCGGAGGTCCAGCGCCCGTTCGCCGGGTCGTAATGCGCGCCCTCGGAGCGCGGGAAGAATTCGTACCAGGCGCCGCGGCCGGCCCGTTCACGCTCCACGAGGATGGGGTACCGCTTCGAGGGGCTGACCAGGCTGCGGATCGGATGGCTGTTCACGGCGTCCAGCACGGCCTCCGAGGTTCCTGCGGCCAAACGTTCATGCACGGTGAGCGATCCGTCTGCGAGCGCGGCGGCGGCGGCGCGCAGCACCTGCGCGTTGCCTTCCGGCCGCCCGCCCTGGCCCGCGGCCTGTTCCAGCAGCAGCCGGCCCTCGGCCAGCATGAGGTCCACGTCCACGCCGGCGGCAATCTTCACCTCGGCGTTGTGCCGCCAGGTGGCGTAATTGTCTCCCCAGCCTTCCACGTGAAAGGTCCAGAGGCCGGTACCGGTGGGCCGGAGGGTCCCGTGCCAGCGGTCGGTGCCGGGCGCGCCGGGCGTCAGCCTTGCCCGCTGGACGGGCCGGCCGTCCGGGTCGAACAGCACCGCGGTCGCGCCGATCTTGTCGTGCCCCTCGCGGAAGACGGTGGCGGCTACCTCCAGGTCTTCGCCCGGTATCGCCTTGGCCGGAAACTCGCCGCCGCCGACCACGGGCCAGACGTCGACCACCGGGATCCGGCCGAACTTCAGGCGGGGGGCTGGCTGGGTCGTACTCTGCTCCTGCATCGAAGTCGTCACAAGACAGACGTTAGCGAGATTCCTTCCCGATTGCGAAGGATCCCCACGCCCTGCGACCGGGTTGACGGCCAGTTCGACGCGCATTCACCCGCCGGCCATCAACGGCGCAGGGGATCTGCGCTAGCCTAGGCCGGGTGAAGGCAATCCGCAGATTTACTGTCCGAACTGTCCTCCCCGAGAGCATTGCTCCGTTGGCCCGCTTGGCCGGCAACCTCCGCTGGTCCTGGCACCGGCCCACCCAGCAACTCTTTGAACAACTGGATCCTCAGGCCTGGTCCGAGGTGCGCCAGGATCCCGTCGCCCTGCTCGGCTCGTTCACCCGCGAACGGCTGCGGGCGCTGGCCGACGATCGGGACGTCGTCGCGCGGGTGCGGGAACTGGACGCCGACCTGGAGCAGTACCTGACCGAGGACCGCTGGTACCAGACGCTGGGAGCGGACGCACCGGCGTCGATCGCCTACTTCTCCCCCGAGTACGGCATCTCCCATGTGCTCCCGCAGTACTCCGGCGGCCTGGGCATCCTGGCCGGCGACCACCTGAAGGCCGCGTCCGACCTGGGCGTGCCGCTGGTGGGCGTGGGCCTGCTCTACGCCGCCGGCTACTTTAAGCAGTCGCTGAGCCGCGACGCATGGCAGCAGGAGACGTACCCCGTCCTGGACCCGGACGGCCTGCCGCTGACGCTGCTGCGCGAGCCGGACGGGCAGCCGGCCCAGGTCACGCT
>NZ_JBNHGF010000219.1:0-4840 GCF_059091005.1 Arthrobacter sp. Y3223164 | reverse complement strand
CCCGTGACCGCCGAAGCTTTGGCCGCACGCACCGCCGACGCCTTCGCCGCACGGTTCGGGCGCCGCCCGGACGGGGTCTGGGCAGGACCGGGACGGGCCAATCTGATCGGCGAACACACCGATTACAACGGCGGCTTCGTGCTGCCGTTCGCCATCGACAAGATCACGACGGCGGCGCTCGCCGTGCGCGGCGACCGCACCGTTCGGGTGGCCTCGGCGCTGCCGGGCGCCGAGGCGGTGGAGATCGGGCTGGACGATCTTGGCCCCGGCTCGGTTTCCGGTTGGTCGGCGTACCCGCTGGGCGTGGCCTGGGCGCTGGGGCAGGCGGGGGTACGCCTGCCCGGCTTCGACCTGCTGGTGGATTCGGACGTTCCGGTCGGCGCCGGCTTGTCCTCGTCGGCCGCGCTGGAATGCGCGGTAGCCCTCGGCCTGGCCGAACTGGTGGGAGGGCGGCGGGCGGATGCGGGGCCGGATAGGGCGGGGCCGGAGCTCGCGGGATTGGATCGGGCCGGGCTGGCTGCCGCCGGACGGCGCGCGGAGAACGAGGTGGTCGGCGCGCCCACCGGCATCATGGACCAGTACGCCTCCCTGTTCGGGGCGGCCGGGTCCGCGGTGTTTCTGGACTGCCGCAGCGAAGCCGTGGAACTGGTGCCGCTGGACCTCGAGGCTGCGGGCCTGGCCTGCCTGGTCATGGACACCAAGGTTTCGCACGCCCATGCCACCGGCGACTATGCCAGCCGCCGCGACTCCTGCAACCGGGCCGCGGAAGCCCTGGGCGTGCCGCTGCTGCGCGACGTACCGCTCGACCGGCTGCCGGAAGCTCAACGGCTGCTCGACGATGAGACCTTCCGCCGCGCCCGGCATATCGTTACCGAGAACGCGCGCGTGGTGGAGACCGTGGAATTGCTGCGCTCCGAGGGGCCCGCGGCCGTCGGCCGGTTGCTGGACGCCAGCCACGCTTCCATGCGCGATGACTTCGAAATTTCCTGTCCGGAGCTGGACCTGGCTGTAGAGACCGCTCAGGCGAACGGCGCCCTGGGTGCCCGCATGACCGGCGGGGGATTCGGCGGTTCCGCCGTCGCCCTGGTCCCGGCAAACGAGGTGGATGCGGTGCGGGATGCGGTCTTGCGGGCGTTCGCTTCGCGCGGCTTCCGGCAACCGGAAATGTTCACCGTCACTTCCGCGGACGCTGCCCGCCGGCTGTTGTAAGCCCGGGGCTATCCGGGCAGCGGGCCGGCCAGCGCGACCACGAGCGTGGCGGTGATCATGGACGGGCCAAATGGGATGTCCGAATCCCGCTTAAGCACGCGGGCCAGCATGAGCAGGATAATGGCCGCCGCGTTTAGCAGGAACGCCACCAGCAGCACGGCCACCCAGGCCGCTACGCCGTCGTAGCCGGCATACAGGCCCACGACGGCAGCAAGCTTCACGTCTCCCATGCCGATGCCGCCGGGCTTGATTAAAGCCGCCAGCAGGTAGACGGCAAACATCGCCAGCGAGCCGAGCAGCCCGGCCATGACCGGCTGCCACGCGGAGCCCGTCAAGGCAGGCAGGAGCAGCAGTGCCACTGCCGTCCCCAGGAACGGAAGGACCACGCGATTCGGCAGCAACTTATGCCGCAGGTCAATCGCGGCCAGCAGCACGCCCAGGACGGCGAGAAGGCCGAAGGCGGGAAGCTCTGCGGCTTCCCGGGCCGGAGCCAGGAGGCCGCAGAGGATGCCCGTTGCGGCCGCCATCGGCCAGCGCCACGCGGCAGGAAGTACCGTGCGGTCCTCCCGGTGGGCGAGTGCAAAGACGCACCAGCCGGCCAGGGCTCCGAGCGCGGCAAGCAGGAGGGGTAACAGCACGGTCACCGGACCCGCTCACAGGCCACAGCCCTTGTTCCTTTAGGTCCCTCGGCTCCGTGGATCGTTGGTCACCCTTTCATCACATCACTGCCCGACATAGGCTCACAGTAGAAAGAATCGATTAACCTCTAGGAGTATCAGAGAATCGGGCTTCTGCAGAGGCCCGGATGGCCTTCGGGCAGCCCGACGCGGACCGTGCAGGGAGGAGATGCAGAATGAGTGACCCGGGTGCGGCCGTAGTGATTGAAGACGACGTGGACATCCGCAATCTTGTGAGCGCCGTCCTCCTGCAATCAGGATTCGACGTGCAGGCGGCCGCGAGCGGGCGGGAAGGGATCCATGCGGTGCGGCAACGGATCACCACCGTCGTCACCCTGGACATCTCGCTGCCGGACATCGACGGCTTCGAAGTGCTCCGGCGGATCCGCCAGTTCAGCAACTGCTACATCGTGATGCTCACCAGCAGGAACGAAGAACTCGACACGCTCACGGCGTTGCAGCTTGGCGCAGACGACTATATGACCAAACCGTTCCGTCCCCGCGAGCTGCGGGCCAGGATCCATGCGATGATGCGCCGGCCCCGCACCCCCCATCCGCTGGAAGCCATCCCGGCCAACGCACCGCCGCTGCCGGCGGCCCCGCCCGCCGACAGCAGAATCCTCGAGCACAATGGGCTCGTCCTCGATTCCGATCGCCGTACGGCGTCGCGCGAGGGTGAGGAATTGCGGCTGACCAGGAGCGAGTTCAACGTGCTCCAGGAGATGCTGCGCAGTTCGGGGGCGGTCCGCTCGAAGGCGGAGCTGGTCAAGGTAGTGCGCGGGGACTATTACCCCGAGGACGCCTATATCAGCGAAGCCGATGAGCGGGCGATCGAAGTCCACGTGGGCAATCTGCGGCGCAAACTGAAGGAAGATCCGCACCGCCCGCGCTGGCTCGTTACGGTGCGGGGAATCGGTTATCGGCTGGCGCCGGATCGCCAGGTGTAGCGGGTGCTCCTGGCTCGGCCCTCACGCCCTGCATTTCGCTCACCGTGGCCGCACCGCACTGCTGGATGAGACCAAGCAGGGCGGCTGCCTCTGCGAAATCCGCCGCACGAATATGAGCCTCCACCTCGCCGGCCAGCCAGGCCAGTCGGCTGGCACCCACCATCATCGAGGCGGTCTTCAGGCTGAGTGCTGCGTCCAGGGAATCGGTCCGGTCCTGGCTGTCCAACGCGGTCTCCAGGCAGCTGAACCGTTCCGGCCATGCCTCGGAAAAGTCCTGGACCAAGCCGCGGGCGATGCCGTGGTCGGCCAAACCGTCGCCAAGGTCTTCCACTACCGCTGGGTCAACCAGCGGCAGGACGTGGTGCTGGTCAGCGGCCATCATGGCAGCCGCCGCACGCGGCGGGTCCCGGCCGGGGCCAGCCCGTTCGGTGCACAGTGGGTGGATGGGATGGGCATGATTCGAGACTACTTTCCGATGTCGAGCGGGTCTGCCGGTTTTCCGGTTTCTTTGGCCAATGTTGCGGGATTGCTGAGGATGCCGACGTGCCTGCCGGTCCTCGTCAGCCGCCCAGCGTGGCGATGATGTTCAGTGCCGCAGGGCCGAGCAGCGCGATAAAAAGCACCGGGAGTATGCAGAACATCAGCGGGAAGACTACCTTGACCGGGATCTGCATGGCCTTTTCCTCGGCGCGCTGGCGCCGCTTGACGCGCATTTCGGCCGCCTGCGTGCGGAGCACGCCGGAGACGGAAACGCCGTAGGCGTCCGCCTGGATGACGGCGCGAACGAACTGCTGCAGGTCCTTGGAGGTGGTCCTGCCGGCCAGCGAGTCGTAGGCCTCGCGGCGCGAGCGGCCCACCTGCATGTCCTGCAGGACGCGGATCAGTTCGGCGGCCAGCGGACCGGAACCGTTCGCTCCTACCCGGGCGACCGCCGCGTCAAAGCCCAGGCCGGCCTCCACGGCGATGGTCATTTGGTCCAACGTGTCCGGCAGTTCCTCGCTAATCGTTGCCTGGCGTTTCTGGCCCGCGCTGTGCAGCAGAAGATCAGGGAGGCAGTAGGCGACGACGGCGATGACGATGGCCAGTAGGACGCTGGACCCCTTGGATGCGGCTGCGACGTACAGGAGCCCGACTACAATGCCTGCCACGGCAAGTACGATCTTGGCGGCCATGAGCCGCTTCAGCGGCCAGGCCTCGGGACGTCCGGCCAGCGCCAGCTGGCGTTCCAAACGCTGGGCAAAGGTTGCCGGCGTGAACCGGCTGGCCAGCGCCTCGAATCGGCGCCCGCGCTTACGTTTGACCGCGCGCGGCCCGGCCAGGCCACGGGACAGATTCGCCCGGATGGCCTCGTGCTGGGGATGCTTGCCGCCCAGTAGGGACCAGGCAAACAGCGGGAGCGACAGCACCAGGGCTGCGGCAGCCACCATGACAGTCAGCGGCATCGGCGGACTCCTTTACTTACGGTGCTGAACTTAGAACTTAAAGCTGACGACTTTGCGCATCCACAGCCCGCCCGCGACAAGCAGTGCTCCGGCCACGAACAGCAGGGAGAAACCCAGCGGGCTCTGGGTGAAACTGTCCAGGTAGCCGGGGCTGGACACGAACAGGAACCCGCTGAGGCCAAAGGGCAGGATCATCAGGACCAGGGCGGAGATCCGTCCTTCGGCGCTGAGCGCCTTGACCTGGCCCCGGATCTGGGAGCGCTCCCTGATCGTCTGGCCCACTTGGTCCAGGACCTCGGCCAGGTTGCCACCTACCTCGCGGTGGATGTCGATGGCCTGGGCGACCCAGTGGAAGTCTTCGCTGCCCATCCTGTCGGCAGTATCGTGCAGCGATTCGCCGAGGTCTCGGCCCAGCCGCGTTTCGTTGACCACCCGACGCAGCTCTTCGGACGTCGGTGCCGCCGATTCTGCCGAAACCGCGTCCACGGCGCGCAGCAGGCTGTGGCCGGCACGCAGGCCGCTGGCCAGCAGCTGGAGCGTGTCGTCGAGCTGGTCGGCGAAGGCC
>NZ_JBNHGF010000218.1:0-4850 GCF_059091005.1 Arthrobacter sp. Y3223164 | reverse complement strand
GCCCGGGCCCGCTGGCGTCTCTCTCGGGCACCGGCCGGTTGCACCGGAACGCACCGTCGGCGCCGTCGCGCCGGGCTAGACTCGCTGCCATGACTGTCGCCGTTGCCCTGTGTTTCCTGCTCCGGGAGGAAGCCGGGCGCCGTTACGTGCTGCTCGGCCGGAAGAAGACCGGGTTCGGCACCGGGAAGGTCGTGGGGGTCGGCGGCAAAGTGGAGCCGGGGGAGGGCGACGACGACGCGGCCTGCCGTGAGATGCAGGAAGAGACCGGAGTCCGCGTGGGGCCGGAGGCGCTGGAGCAGGCCGGACGGATCTTCTTCGATTTTCCGGCCCTTCCCGCGTGGAACATGGACACCGCGCTCTTCGTGGCCCGGCGGTGGGAAGGCGTCCCGGTAGAGTCCGCGGAAATCGCGCCGGCTTGGTACCGGGTGGACCGGCTGCCGCTGGCGCAGATGTGGCAGGACGCCGGCCACTGGCTGCCGCTGGCGTTGTCGGGGCAGCGGCCGCGGCTGCGGGTGCTGATGCAGCCGGATAACGAAACGGTGGCCGGCGTCGAAAATCTCGACACCGGCCACCGCGTGGCCTGGCAGCTTTAGCGGCCCAGCTCCCGCTGGGCGGGCCCGTTGTATTCGCTGAGCGGCCGGATCAGCGAGTTCGACTCCAACTGCTCCATGATGTGCGCGGTCCAGCCGGTGATGCGGCTGGCCACGAACAGCGGGGTGAACATCTCGGTGTCGAACCCCATCAGGTGGTAGGTGGGGCCGGCGGGGTAATCCAGGTTCGGCTTGATGTCCTTCGCCTCGGCCATCGCGTGCTCCAGGCCATCATAGAGGCCGAGTATTTCGGGCCGCCCATAGTGTTCGATCATCTTGTCCAGCGCGGCCTTCATGGTCGGCACCCGGGAGTCGCCGTGCTTGTAGACCCGGTGGCCGAAGCCCATCACCTTCTGCTTCCGGGCCAGCGCCTGTTCCATCCAGGTCCGGGCGCGTGCGGCGGCTTCCTCGCGGGGCTCGTCAGGGCGGATCCCGATCTGCTCGAAGGTGTGCATGACCGCCTCATTGGCTCCGCCGTGCAGCGGGCCCTTCAGGGCGCCGATCGCACCGGTCACGGCCGAGTGCAGGTCGGAGAGCGTGGAGGTGATCACCCGCGCCGCGAAGGTGGAGGCGTTGAACGAGTGCTCCGCGTACAGGATCATCGAGACGTTGAAGGCGTCCACGACTTCCGGCGCGGCCTCTTCGCCGAAGGACATCCACAGGAAGTTCGCCGCGTAGCCCAGGTCCGCGCGCGGTTCCACCAGGTCCTGGCCGCGGCGCCGGCGCTGGTCGTAGGCGACGACCGCCGGGAAGGCCGCCAGCAGCTCCACGGCCTTGGACATGTTCGCCGCCGGAGAGGAATCCCCGGCCAGCGGGTGCCGGGCCCCGATCACGCTGGCGGCGGTCCGGCAGACATCCATGGGGTGGGCCTCGGCCGGCAGGGCATCGATGACCGATTTCACCACCGGGTCCAGCGCGCGTCCGCCGCGTTCGGCCGCGGTGAACTCCCGCAACTGGTCGCCGTCCGGCAGCTCCGAGTTCCACAGCAGGTAGGCCACTTCTTCGAAGCTGCAGTGCGCGGCCAGATCCTGGACCGGGTAGCCGCGGTACAGCAGCGAGTTCGTCTCCGCGTTGACCTTGGAAATCTTCGTGGTGTCGACGACGACGCCGGCCAGCCCCTTGCGGATCTGCGGTGCTTCGGTTGATGCATCGGTGCTCATGGCGACTCCTATGTCTTGTGGTCAGTGCCGGCCGGGCACGTGGAAATTGAATACAGAGGTGTCGAATTGGTTATACGCCTCATAATCCACCAATTCGTACAAACGCGCACGGGTGAGCATGTCGCCTACCTGTGCCTGCTGGGTCCCGTCGGCCTTGATGGCGTCGAGGGTCCGTTCGGCCGCGCCCATCGCGCTGCGCAGCAGGGTCACCGGATAGATCACCATGTTCACACCCACGGAGGACAGTTGGTCCGCGGTGAACAGGTCGCTCTTGCCGAACTCGGTCATGTTGGCCAGCACCGGCACGTCGACGGCTTCGCGGATGGCGGCGAATTCTTCCAGGGTCCTCATGGCTTCGGGGAAGATGGCGTCCGCGCCGGCGTCGACCAGGGCGCGGGCACGGTCCTGGGCAGCGGCCAGGCCGTCCACGGCCCGAATGTCGGTGCGCGCCATGATCAGGAAGTTGGGGTCCCGGCGGGCGTCGGCGGCGGCGCGGATCCGCTTGCTGGCGGTCTCCAGGTCCACCACGTTTTTGCCGTCCAGGTGGCCGCAGCGCTTGGGGTTGAACTGGTCCTCGATGTGGCAGCCGGCCAGGCCGGCGTTCTCCAGTTCCTGCACCGTGCGGGCCACGTTCATCGGCTCGCCGAAGCCGGTGTCGGCGTCCACCAGGGCCGGCAGGTCGGTCATCCGCGCGACCTGCCCGGCCCGGGTGGCGACCTCGGTCAGCGTGGTCAGCCCGATGTCCGGCAGCCCCAGGTCGTTGGCCAGCACGGCGCCGGAGATGTACACGCCGTCGAACCCCTTCTCCTGGATCAGCCGGGCCGAGAGGGGATTGAACGCTCCGGGGAACTGCTGCAGCTTCCCGGAGGCCAGCCCCTCGCGCAGCGTGCGGCGCTTCTGCTCGGGTGTTGTCGCGGAGTAGAGCATTTAGAACAGCCCCTTCGGCCCGGCGGAGAGGTCGATGACGCCGTCGGCCGCCCGGAGGTTCAGCTGGTCCAGCTCGCCGGCGGCCAGTTCGGGCAACCGCTCGACGGCGGCCAGGAACCGGTCGATTTCGGCATCGTCGACGATGCCCTTGGCCAGGGTCCGCAGCTTGTTCACGTACTGCTCCCGGGCGAACGGGCGGGCGCCCAGCGGGTGGGCATCGGCCACGGCGATCTCGTCGGCGATGACCGTTCCGTCGGCCAGGGTGATCTCCACCGAGCCGCCGAACGCCTTCTCGGCGATGTCCAGCGAATGGTAGCGGCGGGTCCACTCCGGGTCTTCCTCGGTGCTGACCTTCTGCCACAGCGCCACGGTGTCCGGCCGGGCCGCCCGTTCGGGGGCGTACGAATCAACGTGGTGCCAGGCACCGTCCTGCAGGGCCACGGCGAAGATATACGGGATCGAGTGGTCCAGCGTCTCGCGGGACGCCGTGGGGCTGTACTTCTGCGGATCGTTCGCGCCGGAGCCGATCACGTAGTGCGTGTGGTGGCTGGTCCTGATCAGGACGGACTTCACGTTCTCCGCGTCGGTGGCTTCCGGATGCTCACGGTGCAGCTTGCGGGCCAGGTCGATCCAGGCCTGGGCCTGGTACTCGGCGGAGTGTTCCTTGGTGTAGGTGTCCAGGATGGCGCGCTTGGACTCGCCCGGGGCCGGCAGCGGCACGTCGTAGGAGGCGTCCGGCCCGTCCAGCAGCCAGGCGATGACGCCGTCCTCGCCCTCGTAGATCGGCACGGGTGAGGTCTGGCCGCGCATCGCCCGGTCCACTGCCTCCACCGCCATCTTGCCCGCGAAGGCCGGTGCGTGCGCCTTCCAGGTGGAGATCTCGCCCTTGCGCGACTGGCGCGTCGCCGTCGTCGTATGCAGCGCCTGGCCCACGGCCTGGAAGATGGTCTCCGTATCCAGGCCCAGCAGCGTGCCGATGCCCGCCGCGGCCGACGGGCCCAAATGGGCCACGTGATCGATCTTGTGCTTGTGCAGGCAGATGGCCTTGACCAGGTCCACCTGGATTTCGTAGCCGGTGGCGATGCCGCGGAGCAGGTCGCGGCCATTCGCGCCCACGTGCTGGGCCACCGCGAGGATGGGCGGGATGTTGTCGCCCGGGTGCGAGTAGTCGGCGGCCAGGAACGTGTCGTGGTAATCCAGTTCGCGCACTGCCACGCCGTTGGCCCAGGCCGCCCATTCCGGGGAGGTCTTCCCAGCGATGCCGAAGACCCCGGCACCGGCCCCGCCGCCGGAGACCGGGTGGCTTAGCGCCTGCGCACGCGCGGCGACAATGGGGGAGCGGTTCAGCGACGCAATGGCCACCGAAGCGTTGTCGATGATCCGGTTGATCACCATCTCGGCCACGTCGGCGGAAACCTCCACCGGGTCGGTGGCCACGCGGGCGATTTTGTAGGCGAGCTGGTCCTCGCGGGGCAGGTTCTCTTCGCTGCGGTAGACGCGCACATGATGGTTGACGGTCATTCAGAATGTCCTCTCGGCTGGCAGGTCGGTCCGGTGTTTCGGATCGGTGGTCTTGAAGTGTTCCAGGCTCTGGTGAAGATGGATGCGGGTGGCGGCGGCCGCCACCTGGCTGTCGCCGTCGGCGATGGCGCCGGCGATGTTGGCGTGTTCGGCCGCCGAGGCCAGCAGGCGGGCCGGGTTGTCCCGTGCTAGCCGCCGGATCCTCACCAAGTGGACGCGCAGGTTGGCCATCGCCTGGCGGAGGTAGGTGTTGGCGGCGGCGTGGTCCACCGCGGCGTCCAGCCGGCCGACCAGCCGGTAGTAGGCCTGCGGGTCCGGAACGGCGCCGCGCATGGCCTCGGCCGCCGCGAGGAATTCCTGCTGCAGCCGCCGGAATTCGGCCGGTTCCCCGCGCCTGGCGGCCAAGGCCGTCGCCTGGCACTCCAGTGCCGTGCGCAGTTCGAAGAGCTCGGTGACGTTCTCCAGTGAAACGTCGGCGACGACGACGCCGCGTCCGCTATGGGATGCGGTAAGCCCATCAGCATTTAGCCGGCCCAAGGCCTCGCGCAGGGGAGTGCGGGAAACACCCAACCGCTCCGCCTGCTCGACCTCTCCTAGCACCGTCCCAGGCTCGAGGCGCCATTCGAGAATGTCCTCACGAAGGGCCTTGTAA
>NZ_JBNHGF010000217.1:0-4856 GCF_059091005.1 Arthrobacter sp. Y3223164 | reverse complement strand
CGCCGTGCAGGTCCAGCGTCTCGATGCCGTGGCGCTCCGCCATTGCCCGCCGCTCCGCCACGGGGTCCACCGCGAGCACCCGGTAGCCGAGGTGCCGGCCGATCCGGGCGGACATCTGGCCGATGGGACCAAGGCCGAGCACGGCCAGGGAACCGCCCTCCGGTGGAGCCGCGTACTGCACGGCCTGCCACGCGGTGGGCACCACATCGGAGAGGTACAGGTAGCGCTCGTCCTCACCGGCGTGGGGCACCTTGATGGGTCCGTAGTCCGCGTGCGGCACCCGCAGGTACTCGGCCTGTCCGCCGGGCACCGAGCCGTAAAGCCGCGAGTAGCCCAGGAACTGGGCATTGTTGTTGTACTCGCGGACCTGGGTGGTCTCGCACTGGGACTGCAGGCCCTTTTGGCACATGAAGCAGTGGCCGCAGGAGACGTTGAACGGGATGACCACCCGGTCCCCGGCCTTGATGTGCGTGACGGCCGAGCCGACCTCCTCCACGATCCCCATGGGCTCATGTCCGATGATGTCGCCCTTGTCCATGAACGGAGTGAGCACCTCGTAGAGGTGCAGGTCGGAGCCGCAGATGCCGGTCGAGGTGATCCTCACGATCGCGTCCGTGGGCTCCTGGATCCGCGGATCCGGGACCTCCTCCACGCTGACCGAGCGCTTCCCTTGCCACGTCAGAGCCTTCATTGTCCTCCTTCTCAGGGCTGCCGCCCCGGACGGAACGACAGCATGCTGATCTTTCGGTCCAATCGACCCTAACACTGCACCAACGCGGTGGTCGAAGCGGGTATCGATCCCGGAAGGCGTCCAGGCCGAGGGGCATTTTTCATCAGTCCGACGGCAGGACGGCGTCCTACGAACCGACCAGGACGAAGACGTTGCCGTCGGGCGCACGCATCACGGCCACATGCCCCGACTCGGTGGCGAAGGGCGCCTCGATCCATTCCACTCCGCCGTTGGAAGACAGCTCCTCGTAGGCGCGCCGGACATCGCCCACGAAGACTTCGACCTCGAGGCGCCGGTTGTCGGGGTTGTCGCTGAGGACGAGTTCGGAACTGTTCCCGTCCGGAAAACGCATGCCCACCAGGGTCCATGCCAGTCCTGCCGGCGTCTTGCGGTTGATCCGCCAGGACTCCCGCATCCCGAGTCCGGCATAGAACCTGACGGAGGCCTCAACGTCGAGGGTCGGCATGCAGACGCATTCAAGCTTCATGATCATGGGCGGTGGCTCCTCGGAAGACCCGGTCGGGGCAGCGTCAAGCGCGATGTTTCCTCACCGGTTACTCCTCCTGGCTGCCCTGGGCCAGCAGCGCCGTCAGTTCCTGGGTCAGATCGGGGGAGACGGGGATTTCCTTACCGTCGATGCTCTTGACCGGGGCAAGCAGGCGGATGCTCGAAACCAGCCAGACGGCATCGGCTTCATAGAGGTCGTGCGGCTCCAGCGGGCCATAGCCCAGCTGCCACCCGGCGGCTTCTGCCGCCTTGAACAGCACCGACTGGGACGTGCCCGGCAGGATGCCGCTCTCCAGCAGCGGCGTCACCAGCGTCTTCACGCCGTCGCGCACCCGCGCCATCAGCACCGTGGACGTGGGCCCTTCCAGCACGCGGCCGTCGCTGGACGTGAAGATGGCGTCGTCGGCGCCGTTCTTGTGCGCATAACGCAGCGCCGCCATGTTGACCGCGTAGGAGAGAGTCTTGGCCCCCATGAGCAGCCACGGGGCGCGTTCGGCCAGCGAGCTGTCGTACCCGCGGTCGAGCAGCAGCACGGAAATGCCGTCGGTGCGCTGGCGCCGCCCTGCCGCCGGCGGCAGCGAGGCCTGAACCCAGGCCGTGGGTGTGGGTGCACCTTCCACGCCGCGGGTCACCAGCAGCTTGATTACCAGCTCCTCGGCCGGCGGGTGCTCGGCGATTGCCGTCGCGATGGCACGCTCCCAGGCGTCCGGGGAGGGAAGCTGCAGGTCCATGGCCCGGGCGGAGCCGGCAAGCCGGTCCAGGTGCGCCCGCAGCTTGCGCGGGACCCCGTTGACCGCCAGCAGGGACTCGAAGATGCCGTCTCCGCGGGTGGCCCCGAGATCGGTGGCCATCAGCTGGGGCCGGGAGGCATCTGCGACACGTCCCGCCTCGTGGGCAGGGTCCAAAAACACCAGAACTGTCATGGCTCCAGCTTAGTGAGTCCGCCCCCAAACGCCGGGTAGGCTGGGAGGATTGCGCCGGCACACGGCGGGAGGGGAGGAACAGCCGCGTGCTGTGGTCGTTTGCGGGGCTGGGCACATTCCCCGAGTGGGCCGTCGTGATTCTGGGCGTCGTGGATATGGCCATCCGCGTCATCGCCCTGGGCGTGATTCCCGGGAACCGCCGCCCCAATACCGCCATGGCCTGGCTGTTGGCCATCTTCTTCATCCCGCTGATCGGGCTGCTGCTCTTCTTCATGTTCGGCCGGTACCGCCTCTCGGAGCGCCGGATCGCCAAGCAGTCGGAGATCAACGGCCGGGTGTGGGCCGCCACCCGCAACCTCAAGGAGCCGACCAGCGAGCAGGAAGCCCCGGCCTGGGTGCATTCGGCTGCAGAGTTGAACCGGCGGCTCGGCGCCTTCCCCATGGTGGACAGCAACCACGTGGAGCTGTATCCGGGTTACGACGAGTCCATTGCCGCGATGACCGAGGCCGTGCGCGAGGCGCGTGAGTTCGTGAACATCGAGTTCTACATCATGAGCCGCGACGAAACCACCGGCAAGCTCTTCACCGCCCTGGAAGAAGCCGCCGCCCGGGGTGTCCGCGTGCGCCTGCTGTTCGACCACATCGGCACCCTCCGCGTCGCCGGCTACCGCAAGTTCCGCCGCTGGCTGGAGACCACCGACATCGACTGGCGCCGCATGCTGCCCGTGCTGCCGGTCCGGGGCCAGTGGCGCCGGATCGACCTGCGCAACCACCGCAAGATCCTGGTGGTGGACGGCCGGGTGGCGTTCACCGGGTCGCAGAACCTGATCGAGCCCGGCTACCGCCGCACGTCCAGCCATAAGATCGGCCGCAAATGGGTGGAACTGATGGCGCGCTACGAAGGGCCCATCGTCACGGCGCTGAACGTGGTGTTCGCCACCGACTGGTCCAGCGAAACCGACGACACGCTCGAAGGCGAGCTGTTCACCCCGGCCCCCTTCCGCGAGCCCGGCCCCATGACCTGCCAGGCCCTGCCCAGCGGCCCCGGCTTCGCAACCGAGAACAACCTGCGCTTGTTCAACACGCTCATCTACGCGGCGGTGGAGCGGCTGTCCATCTGCAGCCCGTACTTCGTGCCGGATGACTCGCTGCTCTATGCCATTACGACGGCGGCCCAGCGCGGCGTCGAGGTCGAATTGTTCGTATCCGAACGCGGCGACCAGTTGCTGGTCCATCACGCCCAGCAGTCCTACTATCAGGCGTTGCTGGAGGCCGGCGTGCGGATCTACCGCTACCCGAAGCCGCTGGTGCTGCACGCCAAGCACTTCACCGTGGACGATGAGGTCGCGGTCATCGGCTCCAGCAACATGGACATGCGCTCCTTCTCCCTGAACATGGAGGTCTCCGTCATGATGCTCGGGGACCACATCGTTGAGCAGGTCTCGGAGATCCAGGACAGCTATCGGGTCATTTCCCGGGAGCTCACGCTCGAGGAGTGGAGGCAGCGGCCCCGCTGGCAGCGCTACGTGGACAACGTGGCCAGGCTGACGGCCACGCTGCAGTAACCGGGCCCCGCTCGGGGCGGTGCTTGTTGCCCTCCATGAACGCCGCCAGGATCTGCCGCTTGAAGTCCGGCCGCGGGTGCGCCGCGGTGAACTGCGTTACTCCGGAAACGTTGCCCCGAGCGCCGAGAGCACCCCGTAGGCCTTGGCGCGGACCTCGTCCCATTCGTCTTCGGGCACGGAATCGGCCGTGATCGCGCCGCCAACGCCCAGGCTCAACCGGTTGCCGTCCATCACGAGGGTGCGGATCACCACGGACAGGTCCGCGGCCCCGTCCAGCGAAAAGTAGCCCACGGCACCCGAGTAGACGCCGCGCGGTCCGGTCTCCAGCCGATCCAGGATGTCCATGGTGCTGATCTTCGGGGCGCCCGTCATCGATCCGGCGGGAAAAGCAGCGGCCACGGCCTCCGCCCGCACCGCCCCGGGCAACAGCTGCGCGTCGATCGTGGACACCATCTGGTGCACCGTCGCGTAGGACTCTATGGCGCACAGCCGGCTGACCTGCAGCGAGCCCGGCACGGCAAAGTGGCTCAGGTCGTTGCGCAGCAGGTCCACGATCATGATGTTCTCGGCGCGGTCCTTGGCGCTGCCGGCGAGTTCCTCTACGACGGCGGCATCGGCGTCGGGATCCTGGAGGCGGCGGCGCGTGCCCTTGATCGGTTCGGCCCGCAGCCGGCCACGGGCGTCGAGGCCCAGGAACCGCTCGGGCGACGTGCTGGCCACGGTGAGCCGCCCGAACCGCAGGAGGCTGGCAAAGGGCGCGGGGTTGCGGCTGCGCAGGGCCAGGTAGGTGTCCAGCGGATCCAGCGGTTCCGCCGCAGTCGCCTGCAGCTCCGTGGTCAGGCAGACCTCGTAGGTGTTTCCCTCGGTGATTTCCGCCTGCGCTTCCCGGATTTTGGCCAGATAGGCCTCGCGCGTGTCGCGGGAACGGAATTCCGGCGCCTGTGGCGGCGCGGCCGGAGCCGGGGCGTGGCCGGCGGCCGGGGACAGTCCGCTGACCACCGCACCGGTAGCGGCGAGCCAAGCGTCGGCGTCGTCCCCCGCGGACGGGCCGGCCAACGCGAGGAGCCACGTGCACTGCCGCCCGTGGTCGAGTACGACGGCCCGGCCGGCGAACAGCAGAGCGGCATCCGG
>NZ_JBNHGF010000216.1:0-4868 GCF_059091005.1 Arthrobacter sp. Y3223164 | reverse complement strand
CGCCGCCGGTCGCCACGGCATACCCCTCCCTGGCGAGCAGCCTGCCCAGCCGGGCGGCGCCGTCGTAAATGGTGCTGCCCCGCTCGGCAGCGTGCCCGCCCATCACCCCCACCATCCTCCGGCCGGCGAACACGGTGGAGAACAGCGCCTCCATGGCATCGCCGATGGCATGGTCGTGCAGGCTCGCCGCGAGCGTGGAGTCCAGGTCATGGCGGGTGGCGGACCGCGACGACCAGGCGTAGACCTGCGCGTCCAGCGTCCCTTCGTAGGGTCCGGTGTCCAGCCCGCTGTAGAGCTCGGCGGCGGTGTAAACCTGGCCGCGGTACGGGTCGAACGGGACGCCGGGCAGCGTGGGGAAGATCAGCGCGCCGTTGCGGTGAAGCCAGTCCTCGGTGGCGGCCTCGAACGTGCACCCAAGGAACACCGAGCCGGCCGGGTCCATGCTGAGCAGGGCCTCCGTGCGGCCGCTGAGATCCACCGATTGGAAGTGCCAGCCGTTCATCGACGGCGGTCCCCCGTCCGTCGCCGAATGCCGGTCGGGTCGCGGCCCGCGGTCTGGCCTCAGGCCGGCCGGTCCCCCGCCTGGCTGTGGTTCGCCGGATGGCCTCGCATGGCTGGCGGGCCGGCGTCCGCCGTCGCCCGCTGCCCCGGCTCGAGGAGCCTGGGCGACGAGCCGGTCGAAGTGCTCGAGCGACTCAATCTCGACGACGCGCGGTTCCTTGTGCAGTGCCGCTGACGCTCCCATGCAGCCAGCATAACCGTCGACTCGAAGCTGCCCGCGGTGGTCCGGGCGCTACCTGTTGCTGGCTTCGGTTTGGCGCAGGTCCGTGTTCGCCGGCGGGTTGCCCTCGGTCGCGGAGGTGATCGCGAGATTCCCCTCCGAGGCCGCCTCGGCCAGGACGTCCGGCTCCAGCGAGGTGGCCAACGGCTTTTCCACCACGAACATGCACAGCACGGTGGCGGCAATGGCCATCGGCACCATGAACAGGAACAGCGGCATCAGGGCTTCGTTGTAGGACTCGACAATAACGTCGTGTACCGGTGCGGGCAGGCCGGCGACCATGTCCGGCGTCAGCGAGTTCCCGCCTCCGGTGGCCGCGACGGCGGCTGCCGGCAGGCGGTCATTGAGGAGGTTGACCAGGCGGTGGGCGAACAGGCTTCCCACGACGGCCGAGCCGAGCGTGGCGCCGATCTGGCGGAAGAAGTTGTTGGCCGCCGTCGCCGTGCCCACCTGCCGCAGCGGGAAGGAGTTCTGCACGATCAGCACCAGGATCTGCATGTTCAGGCCCAGGCCAAGGCCCAGCAGGCCCAGATAAACGCAGAGCACCCAGACGGGCGTGTCCGCGCGCACGAAGTACATCAGCAGCAGGGCCACAGCCATCACCGCCGAACCGGCCACCGGCATCCACTTGTAACGGCCGGTCCTTGAGACCAGGATTCCGGAGGTCATGGACGACGCGAGCAGCGCGGCCATCATGGGAATCATCAGCATCCCGGCCGCCGTCGCCGACACGCCGGCAGCCATCTGGAAGTAGGTGGGCATGTAGCCGAGGGCCCCGAACATGGCCACGGAGATCAGCAGGCCCGCGATGGTGGTCATAATGAAGTTGCGGTCACGGAACATGGACATGGGAATGATGGGTTCGGCGGTCTTGCGCTCCACCAGCACGAACCCGACGGCGGCCAGCACGGTGCCTGCAATGAGGGCGATGAGCACCGGGTCGGACCAGGCGAAGGTGCTGCCGCCCCAGCTGCTCACCAGGACCAGGCCGGTGGTCGCGGCCGCCATCAGCAGCATGCCCCAGAGGTCGAGCTTCGGCCGCACCTTGACGGGACGGGACTTCAGGAAGAACAGCGCGCCAATCAAGGCCAAGACGCCCACGGGAAGGTTGAACCAGAAGGCCCAGCGCCAGCCCGGTCCCTCGGTGAACCAGCCGCCCAGCAGCGGTCCGACCACGGAGGAGAACGCAAAGACTCCGCCCATGGCGCCCATGTACTTGCCGCGTTCGCGGGCGGGAACCACATCGGCAATGATGGCCTGCGACAGGATCATCAGTCCGCCGCCGCCCAGCCCCTGCACCACACGGGAAGCAATGAGCCAGCCCATGTCCGGCGCCAGGGCGCCGATGACCGAGCCGATCAGGAACATAATGATCGCCGCGACCAGCAGGTATTTGCGGCCGATCTGGTCGCCCAGCTTGCCGTAGATGGGCATCATGACCGTGGCGGCCAGGATGTAGGCGGTGATCACCCAGAGCATCAGGTTGGCGCCGTTGAGCTCGCCCACGATGGTGGGCAGTGCGGTGGCCAGGATGGTCTGGTTCAGGGCGGCCAGCAACATGGCCATCATCAGCGCAACGAATACCAGCAGCAGGTTGCCATGGCTGTGGCCATGGTGCTCCGGCCGGGACGTCGCGGATGCCGGTGGGCGCTGTAGCGCCTGTCGGCTTTCGTTGTTCATTCGGATTCCTTCAGAACTGCGCGCAGCAAGGCCAGGCTGTGTTCCAGGGCCTCGGTCTGCGATTCCAGGGTGGGTTGGGACATGGTTTTTTGCATGGCAAAGCGGATTGCTGCGCCTGCCGTCATGACCAGCATGCGGGCGGCGTCTTCGGCGGTGTACTGCCCGCCGACGGGATGGGCGGCCAGGATTCGTTCAGCGTCCGCAAGCCGGTCGGAGCCGGCGAGCAGTTCGGAGACTGCGGTGGTGACCAATTGCTCCACCTTGACGATGTACTGGACTCGGCGGTGCAGCAGGTGCGGGTGCTTGCGCAGGATCAGGTGGCGGGTGGCATCGTCTCCGCCGTGGATAGAGCGGGTGACCGCCAGCATCAACTTGCCGACTTCGTCCAGCAGATTGGCGTGGACGTCGAATTCGGCCAGCATGGCATCGTCAAGCACCGGCTCGCGCAGGCCCAGCACCGCGTCTTCTTTGCACGTGAAGTAGTTGAAGAAGGTGCGCGGGGAAACTCCGGCGGAGACCGCCACCGCATCCACGGTGACGGCCTCGATTCCGTCTTCCAGAGCCGCTTCCGCCGCGGCGTCATGCAGGGCGGCCCAGCACTCGGCCCGCTTGCGCTCACGCAGGGAATTTAGTTGACTCACCGAACCAGTGTGCCAGCGCTCCCGCTCTTGCACAAGTGCAAACATTCATTCCTGCAAGAATTGGAGCAACGTCACACCGGCAAACGAAGGAGAGGATCGGTGGCATCCGTGGCAGCTCAGCGGTAAGAAAGCAACCAACCGCGCGCTCCTACCGCAGCACCACGGTGCGGTTGCCGTGCAGGATGACCCGGCCCTCGCAGTGCCACTTGACCGCGTTGGTCAGGGCCTTGCACTCGGTGTCGCGGCCGGCGGCGACCAGGTCCTCCGGCCCGAAGGTGTGGTCGACTTCCACCGTCTGCTGGGCGATGATCGGGCCTTCGTCGAGTTCGGCGTTGACGTAGTGCGCGGTGGCCCCCACGGTTTTCACTCCCTTTTCGTAGGCCTGGTGATAGGGCTTGGCCCCCTTGAAGCTGGGCAGGAAGGAGTGATGGATGTTGATGGTGCGCCCGGTCAGCTCGCGGCTCAGGTGGTCGCTGAGGACCTGCATATAGCGGGCCAGCACTACCAGCTCCACGTTGTGGGCATCGATCAGTTGCAGCAGCTCGGCCTCGGCGGCCGGTTTCGTGTCCGGCGTGACCGGCACGTGGTAATACGGGACCTCATGCCATTCCACCAGCCCCTTGTGGTCCAGATGGTTGGACACGACGGCGACAATCTCCACCGGCAGCTCCCCCATCCGGGAGCGGAAGAGCAGGTCGTTCAGGCAGTGCCCGAACTTCGACACCATCACCAGCACCCGCCGCCTGCGGCCCTTGGGTTCCAGCTGCCACGCCATGCCGTACTGCTCGGCCAACGGGGCAAACGCCTCGCGCAGCCGCTCCGTGGAGTTGGTTCCGCCGTTCTCCCCGGCGAAGTCGGTGCGCATGAAGAAATGCCCGGCCCGCCGGTCGTCGAACTGCTTGAGCTCCTGGATGCTCTGGCGGTGCTCGACCAGGAAACCGGAGACCGCGTGGACGATACCCAACCGCTCCGGGCAGTCGAGGGTCAGGATGTGCTCGTGGTGGATCGGCATGGTTGCTACCCCGTTTCGGTCTGGCTTTTCGTGCGGCGGTCTCGTCGGGACTGCCGTGCGGCTGGCGGTTCAGCGCTGGCTGTTCAGCGCTGGCTGTTCAGCATTCGACGACGTTGACGGCCAGGCCGCCGCGCGACGTCTCCTTGTACTTGGACATCATGTCCGCCCCGGTCTCCCGCATGGTCTTGATGGCCATGTCCAGGGACACGCGGTGGTCGCCGTCGCCGGCCAGTGCCAGCCGGGCGGCGTTGATCGCCTTGACGCTGGCGATGGCGTTGCGTTCGATGCAGGGAATCTGCACCAGGCCGCCCACCGGATCACAGGTCAGGCCCAAATTGTGCTCGATTCCGACCTCGGCGGCGTTTTCCACCTGCTCCGGTGTCCCGCCGAGCACCGCGCACAGTGCACCGGCCGCCATCGAGCAAGCTGACCCGACTTCGCCCTGGCAGCCGACCTCGGCCCCGGAAATCGAGGCGTTGGTCTTGAACAGGATGCCTATGGCTGCCGCTGTGAGCAGAAAATCCACCACCGCGTCGTCGTCCGCGCCGGGCACGAACCTGGTGTAGTAGTGCAGCACGGCGGGCAGGATCCCGGCCGCCCCGTTGGTGGGGGCTGTGACGATCCGCCCGCCGGAGGCGTTTTCCTCGTTGACCGCCAGCGCGTACAGGTTGACCCATTCCATCGCCCACAGCGGGTCGGCGTTGGGCGTGCCGTCCGCTGCCCGTGCCTCCTCGGCGGCACGCAGCCTGCGCCG
>NZ_JBNHGF010000215.1:0-4889 GCF_059091005.1 Arthrobacter sp. Y3223164 | reverse complement strand
GCCCCTCCCGACCGGGTACCGGCTGCGCGTGCGCCGCGCGCCCGCCACCCGGGCAATGCGGCGGCCAACGACCTCCGGCCGCGTTCCCGTGCGTTCCGTGTAGGCCCCGCCAATCGCCCGCGCCACGCTCTCCGCCTGCTGCGCATACGCCGTGCCTTCGGAACTCCGCTGCAGACTCTCCACCGCGATGGCGTCCCACTCGGTTAGGATCGGCCCGGGCTCGACGATCACCACGTCGATGCCGAAGGGCTTGAGCTCCACGCGAAGGCAGTCCGACAAACCTTCGACCGCGAACTTCGCCGCGTGGTACCAGCCGCCGAGGGGTTCGTAGAACACGCCGCCGATCGAGGAGACGTTGATGATCCGCCCGCTGCCCTGGGCCCGCATGGCCGGGGCCGCCAGTTGGATAAGCCGCCCCAGCCCGAACAGGTTCACCTCGAACTGCTGCCGGGCGTCCTCCAGCGGCACGTTCTCGATGGCGCCGTAGGAGGCGTACCCGGCATTGTTGACCAGCACGTCCAGCCGTCCCTGCTCCGACAGGATCTGCTCCACCCCGCGCACCATCGACGCGTCGTCGGTCAGGTCCATCTCGAGGACGCGGATCCCGTGCGCTTCCAGCGGGCGCATCCGCTCCACGCGGCGCGCGGCGGCGTAGACGGTGAAGCCGCCGCGTGCCAGTTCCCGGCAGGTGTGTTCCCCAATGCCGGAAGACGCTCCGGTTACCAGTGCCGTTTTGTCCATCGCCATCGCGCCGTCCGCCTCACTTCGTCAATGCCATCGCGACGGCGGTGCCCTGCTCGTCCGGCGACGTCCGGGCGCCGCCGTCGGCACCAAAGACCCGCCGGCAACCGTCGATGGCGCCAGTGTAGCGGCCCCGAGTGGAGAGCAGCGGATGCCGACCCGGCTTGCCCTGTGGCCCTCTGAACGTCCCTTGCGGGCACCCTACCGCGGCCGCTCCCGCCGTCTCGACAAGTGCCGAAGTCCGGAGCACACTGTTGGCAATACGAGGGCTTTACCCCGTTGCATAGTGGCGGCCCAAGGCTGACCCCTCAAGACAGCAGACGCAGCCGGGCCGCCGTCGGGAGGCGGATCATGGATCAAGACGGCGTCGTCCGGCCCACTCGCGCAGATGAGCAGGATTCACCAGTGCCCACCCGCTCGCGGTTGCGGCTGGCCGCAACTCTGCTCTTTGCCGGGGTGCTGGTCTCCTTGCTGGTCGGAATATTCCACCCTGGCGCCGCCAACGCCAATGATCATGCAGCAGCCTTCTCCGAGTACGCGAACAGTGCTGCCTGGACCGGGATTCATGTGGGCCAGTTCGTGGGAATGACAATCCTGATTGCCGGGCTGCTGGTCCTGTTCGCAGCCCTGGACATCCACCGCGGCGCGGCTTCCTGGGTGTCACGGTTTGCCGGCGTCGCCGCGGCAGCGGCGCTGCCGCTTTATGCGGTCCTTCAAGCCGTTGACGGCGTTGCCCTGAAGCAGGCGGTGGATGCCTGGGCAGCCGCGCCGGAGGCGGAGAAGGCCGCCCGCTTCGATGTCGCGGAAGGGATTCGTTGGCTGGAATGGGGCGCCCGCAGTTACCAATGTCTGTTGCTGGGGCTCTCGTTTGTGCTGTTTGCCGTCGCTATTATCTGGAGCGGCCGGGTATCAAGGTTCGTGGGCTCCTTGCTGGGGCTGACCGGTTTGGCTTACCTGGTGCAGGGCTGGGTCATTGGTGCCGAAGGATTTTCGCCGAACAACGCCCTGCCGACCCTGGTTGGCATCGCGGCGAGCCTCGTCTGGAGTATCTGGCTTTTGATCAGTGCTTGGCGGCGCCGGCCGGCGGCTTCGCGCTGGGCCTGACCGATGTCGATAGCACTCAGACGGCGTGAGGAATTCAGGAAAGGCGGCGGAAATCTCCCGCCGCAAGCTGGACATAGATCGGCAGTGTCATTTGGATCGGTGCAACGCCGACCGGCTCGTCAAGCAACTCGTTGATCGTCGTCTGCCCTTCCAGTTCGGTCGCTTGGTGCCCATCCATGACTCGACCCTACGTGGACAGGCCGCTCCCGGTGCCAAGACACGCGCCATCTGCCGCTTGGTGCCGGCCTGCTCAGCTTCGGTCACGCTCGGGATGTTCATCTACCGTCCCGGTTCTATGGCGACAGTCGCTGCCGGTGGTTAGAGTCTTCGACATGGAAGGGGTTCCGTGGGCAGCACCGTCCGGTTCCTGATCCTGCCGCTGATGCTGTTGGCGCTGCTTGCTCTGCCTGGATCCGTCGCCCCGCGATCGTATCCAAGTGCCATTGCGGGACTCGGAGATTCCATTACCCAAGCCGCAAACACCTGTTGCCGGCCCGGCAACTACCCGGCCAAGTCCTGGTCAACCGGCGACGGGCGGTCCGACGACATCCGCAGCCACTACGAGCGGCTGGCGGCGCTGCACCCCCAGATCAACAACAACAACTTCAACGACTCGGCAAGCGGCGCCAAGGCGGCAGATCTTCCTGGACAGGCGTCCATGGCCGTGGCCCAGAAGGCGGACTACATCACCCTGCTCATCGGAGCCAACGACCTGTGCGCCTCGTCGGCATCAGCGATGACGTCCACCGCCGATTTCGCCAGGCACGTCGCGGCTGCCCTCGATTCGCTGCACCGCGGGCTGCCGCGGGCCCGCATCTACGTCAGCAGCATTCCCGACCTTCATCGCCTCTGGTCCGTTTTGCGCACCGATCAGGAGGCCAGACGGGTCTGGGCGGCCAATGGAACCTGCCCCTCCGTGCTTGGCGCCGAGCTCACCGAGAACCAGCGGCAGGAAGTGGTTGCCCGCGAGCGGGCCTTCAATGAGATCCTCGCGGAGACGTGTGCACGGTACGGGAACTGCCACTGGGACCGGGGCGCCGTGTACGCCTACAAGTTCTCCGCCCACGAGATCAGCACACTGGACTATTTCCACCCCGGCCCCGCCGGCCAGGCCGCACTGGCCGAGCTGACATGGCAAGCCTTCCAAGGACGCCGCTGAACCTGCATGTCAGCCACCGGGCATCCAGCACGGCCCCTACCAGATGAACAAGAGACATCTACCCAAAAGCGCGACCGGATTAGCAACTCTGCTGCTTTTCGTGCGGGGACGCCGGTACTCGTAAGATTTTGAAGTTCTTGTCAGCAACATCCGCCCTGCTTAACGACTCATTTTCTGCGCGTGTTAGCTTGATCACCGTCCTTTCCGGCGGCCCGCCCGGAAAGCTGAACCACCGCTGCTACCTTCCGGAGGCACAATGGGACTCAGCTCCCCCACGCATACAGACGACAGTGCTGTGGCGCCCACACCAGCTGCAGAAACACGACGCGGATCCTTGCCAGGGACAGGGGCGGGCCGCACCTCCGGCGAGGCCGGCAACGAACTCAAGCGCGGGCTGAGCAGCCGGCACCTGCAGATGATCGCCATCGGCGGTGCGATCGGCACGGGGCTGTTCGTGGCCTCGGGCGGCACGATTTCCCAGGCGGGTCCCGGCGGAGCCTTGGCCGCCTATGCGTTGGTCGGACTGATGGTGTTCCTGCTGATGCAGTCGCTGGGGGAAATGTCGGCCAAGATTCCGGTGGCCGGTTCCTTCCAGACCTTTGCGACCCGCTTTGTCTCGCCGTCCTTCGGGTTCGCGATCGGCTGGAACTACTGGTTCAACTGGGCCATCACGGTGGCCGCCGAGCTGGTCGCCGCCGGAATCATCATGGACTTCTGGTTCCCGGGAGTCCCGGGCTGGGTGTGGGCCGGGATCTTCCTGCTCGTCTTGACCGGGCTCAACGCCCTCTCCGCCAAGTCCTTCGGGGAGTCGGAGTTCTGGCTCTCGCTGATCAAGGTCGCCGCGGTGGTGCTCTTCCTGATCGCCGGTGTGCTGATGATCGTCGGCATCCTTGGGGACAACTCCCCGGGCCTGAGCAACTGGGAGAACCGCGATGATGTGTTCCACGGCGGTTGGGTCTCGATCATCTCGGTCTTCATGATTGCCGGGTTCTCCTTCCAGGGCACCGAACTGGTGGGCGTGGCCGCGGGCGAAGCCAAGAACCCGCGCCGCGAAGTGCCGAAGGCCATCCGCACCGTCTTCTGGCGCATCATGCTCTTCTACATTGGCGCCATCTTCATCATCGGCTGCCTGATCCCGTTCACCGATCCGAGTCTGCTGGCCTCCGGCGAGGCCGATGTCGCAGTATCCCCGTTCACGCTCGTCTTCTCGCGCGCCGGGATTGCCTTCGCGGCGGCTCTGATGAACGCGGTGATCCTGACCGCCATCCTCTCAGCGGGCAACTCCGGACTGTATGCCTCCACACGCATGCTTTACGCCATGGCTCATGACGGCAAGGCCCCGAAAATCTTCCGACGTACTAATGCGCGCGGCGTGCCGATTCCGGCGCTCCTGGCCACCGCGGCCGTGGGACTTTTCGGGTTCCTCTCCGCGATCGTCGGTCAGGGCGCGGCCTACTCCTGGCTGCTGAACATGTCCGGCCTGTGCGGCTTCATCGTCTGGGCGGGAATCGCCATCTCCCACTACCGCTTCAGGCGCGGCTTCCTGGCCCAGGGCAACAAGGTCAGCGACCTGCCGTACAAGGCCTCCCTGTTCCCCATCGGCCCGCTGCTGGCCTTCGCCATGCTGGTCCTGGTCATCGCCGGACAGAACTACGAGGCCGTGCTAGCCGGGCGGGGCATGGAAGTGCTTTCCTCCTACATCGGGCTGCCGGTCTTCATCGCCCTGTGGCTGGCCCACCGCCTCATCACCAAGTCCACGATGGTGCCGCTGCTCGAGATGGACCTCCGGGCGCCCGAGGACCTCGAGGACGAACCCGCCGGCGCCACCCGGTGACCCTGCTGCCCCAGGGCTACCCAGGCGCAGCGGGGCGCCGGCGGTACCCAG
>NZ_JBNHGF010000214.1:0-4906 GCF_059091005.1 Arthrobacter sp. Y3223164 | reverse complement strand
AGCTTCGAAACGATCATCGAGTCGATCAAGGGCAGGCTGCTGACGCTCGCGGCGCCGCATCTGAAACGGACCGCCGCGCGGCGCCGGAGGCATTCGTCACAATGGGAACGGCGGTTTGCCGCCCCCACGCGCTCCTGACGTAGTCTAAAGGGCGTGAAATCCTTCGAATCCCTGTTTGCGGAACTGAGCGAAAAGGCGCAGCAGCGCCCGGAGGGCTCCCGTACGGTAGCCGAGCTGGATTCCGGCATCCACGGAATCGGGAAGAAGGTCGTCGAAGAGGCCGCCGAAGTCTGGATGGCAGCCGAACACGAATCCGACGAAGCCGCCGCCGAGGAAATCTCCCAGCTCCTCTACCACCTGCAGGTCCTGATGATCGCCAAGGGCCTGCGGCTGGAAGACGTCTACAAGCATCTGTAGCGGGACGCCGCCCCTGCGCGGCGCCCGCCCAGACCCAGGCCTGTTCCACACTTGCGAGGCCCTGCTGCGGCCGAGACGATCCCAGAAAGACCCCCACATGCTGCGTGTAGCTGTTCCCAACAAAGGTTCCCTGTCCGAAGCCGCCTCCGCCATGCTGGGCGAGGCCGGCTACCTCCAGCGCCGCGACAGCCGCGAACTGGTCATGACCGATGCCGACAACGACATTGAGTTTTTTTTCCTCCGCCCGCGCGACATCGCCGTCTACGTAGGCTCCGGCACCCTTGACGTCGGCATCACCGGACGTGACCTGTTTCTGGACGCACAGGTGGACGCCGTCGAGCTGATGAACCTCGGCTTCGCGGCGTCCACGTTCCGGTTCGCCGGTCCGCTCGGCGAGTTCACCAGTGCCGCGCAACTGAACGGCAAGCGCCTGGCCACCAGCTATGACGGGCTGCTGCGCAGCTACCTGGCCGAGCACGGGATCGACGCCTCCGTCGTCCGGCTGGACGGCGCGGTGGAGTCCTCCGTGCGCCTCGGCGTTGCCGACGCGATTGCAGACGTCGTGGAGACCGGCAACACGCTCCGGGCCGCCGGGATGGAAATCTTCGGGGACCCCATCCTGAAGTCCGAGGCCGTGCTGATCGGCCGCGCGGGGGAGACCCCGGCCAATGGGCTGGACGTGCTGATGCGCCGGCTGCGCGGCGTGATTGTTGCCCGCGAGTACGTCATGATGGACTACGACATCCGCAAGGACCTCGTGGACGCCGCCGCGGCGCTGACCCCGGGGCTGGAGTCACCGACCATCTCGCCGCTGCGCGATACCGGCTGGGTGGCCGTGCGCTCGATGGTCCGCCGCACGCAGACCAACCGCATCATGGACGAGCTCTACGATCTCGGTGCCCGGGCCATCCTGGTCAGCACCATCCACGCCTGCCGCATCTGACTGCCCCGGAGTAAGCCATGACTGTTGCCATCCGTGTGATCCCCTGCCTGGACGTCGACGCCGGACGCGTAGTCAAGGGAATTAATTTCGAAGGCCTGCGCGACGCCGGTGACCCGGTGGAACTGGCGCACCGGTACGACCGTGCCGGAGCCGACGAGTTGACCTTTCTGGACGTCACCGCCTCCTCCGGCAACCGCGAAACGACGTTCGACGTCGTGGCCCGCACCGCGGAGGAAGTCTTCATCCCGCTGACCGTGGGCGGCGGCGTGCGCGAGGTCGCCGACGTCGACAAACTGCTGCGCTTCGGGGCGGACAAGGCCGCCATCAACACCGCCGCGGTCGCCCGGCCCGATGTGATCGACGAAATCACCCGCCATTTCGGTTCCCAGGTGCTGGTGCTCTCGCTGGATGCCCGCCGGACCGATGACCCCTCGGTGGCCTCCGGATTCGAAGTCACCACGCACGGCGGCCGCAAGGGCACGGGGATCGACGCGGTGCAGTGGGCCCGCGAGGCGGCCGACCGGGGAGTGGGGGAGTTGTTGCTCAACTCCATCGATGCTGACGGAACGAAGGACGGGTTCGACCTGGAGATGATCCGGGCCGTACGGGCGGCGGTGAAGGTCCCGCTGATTGCTTCCGGCGGTGCCGGGAAGCCCGCGCATTTCCCCCCGGCCGTCGCCGCGGGGGCGGACGCGGTGCTGGCCGCCTCGGTCTTCCATTTCGGGCCCGACGACGCCATCGCGCAGGTCAAGCAGGCGATCCGGGACGCGGGCTACCCGGTCCGGTGAGTCCCGGAGCCGGGGAAGCGGAAGGGTCAGAGGCCGATTTCGGCGCTGTCCAGCAGGGCCACGGCATCGGCCTGGCCCTCGAAGGTGACCAGCGCATGCCTGGTCCGGCCGGACGCATGCATCAGCAGTTCGCCCGGTTCTCCGCCGATGGCCACCGAGACGGGTGCCCGCTTGGCCACGTGCCGCGGGCCGTCCGGACGCACGAGCACGATGCCCAGGTCCACTCCCCGGTACAGCAAGGCCGCCCGCTTAACCAGTTCGTCCCACAGTGCCGCCGAATAGTCCTCGTCCAGCGCCCGCGGCGCCCAGCGGTCGGTGGCCCGGCGGATGTCTTCGGTGTGGACGAAGAATTCCACCAGGTTGGCCACCGTGTCCACGGCCGGCACCCTGAACGGGGACCAGGCCGGCGGGCCCGCGCGGAAGGCTTCCACCAGCTTGGCGTAGCCGGCCGGTTCCCGGGCTGTGTCCGCCACCTTGCGGGTGGCCTCGTCCGAAACCCTGGCCAGCGGCTTAAAGGCCAGGCCGAGGGCGGCACCCACTCGATGTTCACGGATGTACAGGTGGGCGGCCAGTTCGGCGGTCTTCCACCCCTCGCACAGGGTGGGTGAGTCCGGCCCGGCAGCCAGCAAGGTCTCGGCCAGGACTTCACGGGACGGATTTACGTAATGCATCACTCTGAACCTAGCACGAAGGAGGCGCTTGCGGGCCGATAAATGTGTACGTGCGCCCGCGCCCGCGCGGGCGGGAGCCTCCGGGACTTGGCACTAGACTTGTAGGGATGCCTTCCGAGTCTGATTCCCCCACAACAGTGCCGTCCGGGGCCGGCGCAACGGCCCTCGACCCAGCCGTCGCCGACCGGCTCAAGCGCGACTCCGCCGGCCTGGTCGCCGCGATCGTCCAGCAGTTCGACTCCGGTGAGGTGCTGATGCTGGGCTGGATGGATGACGAGGCGCTGCACCGCACCTTGACCAGCGGCCGCGTGACCTTCTACTCGCGCTCGCGCCGGGAGTACTGGCGCAAGGGCGACACCTCCGGCCACGTGCAGTTCGTCAAGTCGGTGGCCCTGGACTGCGACGGCGACGCCCTGTTGGTCCGGGTAGACCAGGTCGGCGCCGCCTGCCACACCGGCACCCGCACCTGCTTTGACGGCCGGGGGCTCGACGCCGTCGCCGGCCACAGCGCCGACCCGGACGCCAGCCAAGGAGCATCCGGCACCTGAACCGGCCCCCTGACCACCGCAGTATCAGCCACTGAAGCGAAAGACAGATAACGCATGCAGGACCTTGGCGTCATCAGCCCCAGCCTGGAGGAATTCCGCGCGCTTGCCCGCGACCGCAGGGTCATCCCGGTCTCCATCAAGGTGCTCGCCGATGACCAGACCCCCATTTCCATCTACCGCAGGCTGGCCGATTCCCGGCCGGGAACCTTCCTGTTGGAGTCGGCCGCCGTCGGCGGAGTCTGGTCCCGCTATTCCTTCATTGGTGCCAACTCGCGCGCCACGCTCACGACCAGGGACGGGCAGGCGCACTGGCTGGGGGAGCCGCCGGTGGGCGTGCCGCGCACCGGCAACCCGGTGGAGGCCCTGCGCGGCACGGTGGAGGCGCTGCGGACCGAACGGTTCGACTCGCTCCCGCCGCTGACGTCCGGGCTGGTGGGATTCGTCGGCTGGGAGGCCGTGCGGCACTGGGAGAAGCTGACGTCCCCGCCGGAAGACGACCTGAACCTGCCGGAACTGGCCATGAACCTTGTCACCGACCTCGCCGTGCACGACAACGCCGAAGGCACGGTCACGCTGATCGCCAACGCCATCAACTTCGACAACCGCGACGAGCGCGTGGACGAGGCATGGCTGGACGCCGTGAAACGCGCCAAACACCTGCTGGCGCAGCTCGCTGAACCGCTCGCGCAGCAGGTGTCGGTGCTGGAAGACGCCGCCCTGGAAACAGCCGACCTGATGAACAGCGTGACCCACCGCTGGGCCCGGGAGAAGTATTTGGCGGCCGTGGACCGCGGCAAGGAAGCAATCGTCGACGGCGAAGTGTTCCAGGTGGTGATCTCGCGCCGGTTCGAGGCCGAATGTTCGGCCGAGGCCCTCGACGTCTACCGTGTGCTGCGGAACCTGAACCCCAGCCCCTACATGTACCTGTTCAGCCTGGAAGACGCCGACGGCGTGGGCTACTCGATCGTGGGGTCCTCCCCGGAGGCACTGGTCACGCTGACCGGCGACGAGGTCATCACCCACCCGATCGCCGGATCCAGGCCCCGCGGGCACAGCGTGGAGCATGACAAGGAACTGGCGGAGGAGCTGCTGGCCGACCAGAAGGAACGCGCGGAGCACCTGATGCTCGTGGACCTGGCCCGCAACGACATCTCCAAGGTCTGCACGCCCGGCAGCGTCGACGTCACGCAGTTCATGGAGGTGGAGAAATTCAGCCACATCATGCATCTGGTCTCCACCGTGGTCGGCCGTCTGTCGCCGGACAAGAGCGCCTACGACGTGCTGGCCGCGACGTTCCCGGCGGGCACGCTCTCCGGTGCGCCCAAACCCCGCGCCCTGAGGCTGTTGGACGAACTGGAACCGCACCGCCGCGGCATCTACGGCGGCGTGGTGGGCTACCTGGACTTTGCCGGGGACATGGACATGGCCATCGCCATCCGCTCGGCGCTGCTGCGCGGCGGCGTCGCCTACGTCCAGTCCGGCGGCGGGATCGTGGCCGACTCCCAGCCGGAGGCCGAGGCGCTGGAGACCGTGAACAAG
>NZ_JBNHGF010000213.1:0-4910 GCF_059091005.1 Arthrobacter sp. Y3223164 | reverse complement strand
CTGGACGTGCCCGAGGGCGCCTAGCGCCGTCCCCGTCGGCGGCCGGGCGGACCAGGTTGCCGGCCCTACAGGCTGAACGCCGTCTTGGCCGGCAGCGGATGCTTTTGTTTAACCGCGGCGAGGTCCCCGTGCGGCGCGACGCCGATGCTCAGCTTGGTGAAGTCCAGTTTGGCTTCGCGGAGGCAGACCTTCAGGCCGGCCACCGCCCTGGCCGCATCCGGCGCCAGGACATAGATGTTGAGCTTGTGCGGGACGAATTCGGTCTTCTCCACGGTCCCGAGCCCGCGCCAGGCGAAGTACTCGGTGATGGTGCGTTTGGCCTTGTCCTCGAGGTAACGGTCCCGGTCGCTGCCGCCCGCCGTCTTCAACGCATACTGGGCAATCACCCAGTGCTGCTCCCCCGGCGCGAGCTCCGCGTAGCCGTCTTCGGCGCACTGGGCGGCGAACGCGTCCATCAGCGACTCGGCGGCCTCGGCATCGACGTCCCGGCTCTCCTGCGTGGTGCTCTGGTGGCCCACCGTTCCGTGGTTGACCACGAACTGGCCGTAGTCTTCATCGAACCACGCCTCGCGGAACACCAGCCCGCCGTCGTCGTTCTTCTTGTACACCCGAAGGAAACTCATGTCCGTCCTTTGTTCAACCATGTCAGGGCCGTTCCGTCGAACGGCGCGGCCTCTGCAGCCACCTGCCCGTAGAGCGCCAGGCAGCTGGCCTGGATCCGTTCGGCCAGCGCCGGCGGATAGTCCATGGTGACCCGGTGTTCGGCGAATTCGTCCTCGTCGTCGATGTACACGCCGCCGCTGACGGAGCGGACCACGTCCAGGTCCATGTCCGTGAGCTGGACTTCCCAGCCGGCCGGAAGCAGCGGGTCCACCCGGATGCCGGTGGCCAGGTCGATGTAGATGCGAAAGTCGCCCGGGTAGGTGTCGTCGTAGAACGTCGCCACGTAGTCGCCTTCCCGTGGCAGTAACTGCACCGCGTCGGAGGCCGCGAAGAAGGCGATGCCGGGCCGGGCGACCAGCGAGCCGGCCGGCTGGAAGATCCAGTCGCCGAAACCGTCGGAGCCGAGGTAGGTGCCGGGCACCAGCCAGTGGGCAGCGCCGTCGTACTTCCAGTTGCGGAACACCACCATCTCGCCGGGCCGGGCCTCGGCGGGAATGCGGCCGGTCACTGGATCTTGGGAATCTGGCCGGTCGGCAGTTCCTGGCCGGGCAGCGGGCGCGCGAACGGGACCTTGGTGCCCAGCACCTGCGCGACGGTGTCCTGGGCCACCTGCTGCGCGGTGAGGCCCACGCGCTCCAGAACCTCGGCGCGGGTGCCGTGGACCAGGAACTCGACCGGGAGGCCGACCTCGTTCAGCGCCGTGTCCACACCGGCGGCACGCATCTCCTGGCGGATCCGGGATCCGACGCCGCCGGCGCGCACGCCGTCTTCGATCACGACGACGATCCGGTGCCGGGCCGCAAGGCCGATGATCGAGCGGGGCACCGGCAGCACCCAGCGCGGGTCGACAACGGTGGAGCTGATGCCCTGGGCGCCGAGCCGGTTCGAGACATCCAGCGCCAGTTCGCTCATGGCGCCGATGCTGACGATCAGCACGTCGTTTTCGGTGGAGCCGTACGGCCGGCGCGCCAGCACGTCGACGCCGTCCTTAAGCCGTTCCAGGGCCTCGACCTCTGGCCCCACCGAGCCCTTGGAGAAACGGACCACGGTGGGGGCATCGTCGACGGACACCGCCTCGCGCAGCTCTTCCTTCAACCGGGTGGCGTCGCGGGGGGCGGCCAGGTGCAGCCCCGGCACGATCTGCAGCAGCGACATGTCCCACATGCCGTGGTGGCTGGGCCCGTCCGGGCCGGTCACCCCCGCCCGGTCGAGTACAACGGTGACGCCGGCCTTGTGCAGCGCGACGTCCATCAGGAGCTGGTCGAACGCGCGGTTCAGGAACGTTGCGTAGAGGGCCACCACCGGGTGGAGTCCGCCGTAGGCCATGCCGGCGGCGCTGGCCAGCGCGTGCTGCTCCGCAATGCCGACGTCGAAGACACGGTCCGGATGCCTGCTGGCGAATTTTTGCAGGCCCACCGGGATCAGCATGGCGCCGGTGATGCCGACGATGTCCTGGCGCTCGTCGGCGATCTCGGCGATCTCGTCGGCGAACACGGAGGTCCAGGACTGCCGGCCGCCGGACTCTACGGGTTCGCCGGTCTCCGGGTCGATGACGCCCACGGCGTGGAACTGGTCCGCCTCGTGGGCGCGGGCGGGCGCGTAGCCGCGGCCCTTTTCGGTCATGGTGTGGACAATGACCGGGCCCCGGTAGTTCTTGGCCTGCGTCAGCGCGGCCTCGACGGCCTCCAGGTCGTGCCCGTCGATCGGGCCGATGTACTTCATGCCCAGGTCCTCGAACAGGCCCTGCGGCGCCCACCAGTCCTTGATGCCCTTCTTGGTCGCGTGCAGGCTCCGGTAGGCGAACTGGCCCAGCGACCCGCCCGACTGCAGCTTCCTTTTCCACCAGTCCAGGGTGCCTTCGTAGGCCTGGTGGGTGCGGACCTTGTCGATGGTGGTCCGGCGCAGCGCGGCCAGCTGGTCGGCCAGCCCGCCGATCGTCGGGGCGTAGGAGCGCCCGTTGTCGTTGACCACGATCACCACGCGCCGTGCTCGGTCCGCGGCGATGTTGTTCACGGCTTCCCATGCCATGCCGCCGGTGAGGGCGCCGTCGCCCACCACCGCGACGACGTAGCGGTCGCCTTCGCCGGTCAGCCGGCGGGCGCGGGAGATGCCGTCGGCCCAGGACAACGACGACGACGCGTGCGAGCTTTCGACGATGTCGTGCACCGATTCGGCGCGGTCCGGATAGCCGGCCAGCCCGCCCTGCTGCCGCAGCGTGCCGAAGTCCTGCCGCCCGGTGACCAGTTTGTGCACGTAGGACTGGTGGCCGGTGTCAAAGACGATGCTGTCGTGCGGGGAGTCGAACACGCGGTGGATGCCGAGGGTCAGCTCGACGACTCCAAGGTTCGGGCCGAGATGTCCGCCGGTCTGTGCGACGTTCGTGATCAGGAACTGGCGGATTTCCCGGGCCAGGTCCTGCAACTGGACCATGTCGATCCGGCGCAGGTCGCGCGGCTCGCGGATGGTCTCGAGCAATCCCACAGAGCAGGTCCTTTCCTTCACAAAGCGTCGATTAATCCTACCGCCATCCCTCCGCCACTCTGCGTTCCCCTGGTGCGAGGGTGCACACAACGCGGCCGACGCGGGGCCGGGGACCGAGCCCTACAGCACGCTGGTGCCCTGGCCAGACGCCGCAGGGCGGACGTCCATCGGACGCCCGCCCTGCGTTGGGCCGCTGTGCGGTGTGTGCCGGACCGGGGGCTAGTTCGCCGAGATCTGGCGCAGCACGTACTGCAGGATGCCGCCGTTGCGGTAGTAGTCGGCTTCACCCGGGGTGTCGATCCGCACCACCGCGTCGAAGCTCTTGGTGCCGCCGTCCTCGCCGGTGGCGGTGACCTTCAGCGTCTTCGGGGTGGTGCCCTCGTTCAGCGCGGTCACGCCCTCGATGGAGAAGGTCTCTGTGCCGGACAGGCCCAGCGACGCAGCGGACTCGCCAGCCGGGAACTGCAGCGGCAGCACACCCATGCCGATCAGGTTCGAACGGTGGATCCGCTCGAAGCTTTCGGCGATGACGGCCTTGACACCCAGCAGCGCGGTGCCCTTGGCGGCCCAGTCGCGGGACGAGCCGGAGCCGTACTCCTTGCCGGCCAGCACCACCAGCGGGGTGCCGGCGGCCTGGTAGTTCATGGCGGCGTCGTAGATGTAGGCCTGCGGACCGCCGGGCTGAGTGAAGTCGCGGGTGAAGCCGCCCTCCACGTTGTCCAGCAGCTGGTTGCGCAGCCGGATGTTGGCGAAGGTGCCGCGGATCATCACCTCATGGTTGCCGCGGCGGGAACCGTAGGAGTTGAAGTCCTTGCGCTCCACGCCGTTTTCCAGCAGGTAACGGCCGGCGGGGCTGTCGGACTTGAACGAACCGGCCGGGGAGATGTGGTCGGTGGTGACCGAGTCGCCCAGCTTGGCGAGCACCCGCGCGCCGCTGATGTCCTGCACCGGCTCCGGCGTGGCGCTCATGCCTTCGAAGTACGGTGGCTTCCGCACGTACGTGGAGTTCGGATCCCAGGCGAAGGTATCGCCTGCCGGGGTCTCGAGCGCCTTCCAACGGTCGTCGCCCTCGAACACGCCCTCGTAGCCCTTGGCGAACATCTCCTTGTTGATCGAGGAGTCGATCACCTGCTGGACCTCGACCGGGTTCGGCCAGATGTCCTTCAGGAACACGTCGTTGCCCTCCGGGTCCTGGCCCAGCGGCTGCTTCTCGAAGTCGAAGTCCATGGTGCCGGCCAGGGCGTAGGCGACGACCAGCGGCGGGGACGCCAGGTAGTTCATCTTGACGTCCGGGTTGATGCGGCCTTCGAAGTTGCGGTTACCCGACAGCACCGACGTGATCGACAGGTCGTTGTCCTGGACCGCCTGCGAGATTTCGGGCTCCAGCGGGCCGGAGTTTCCGATGCAGGTGGCGCAGCCATAACCGACCACGAAGAAGCCGAGCTTCTCCAGGTACGGGATCAGGCCGGACTCTTCGTAGTAATCGGTGACGACCTTGGAGCCCGGGGCGATGGAGGTCTTGACCCACGGCTTGGACGCCAGGCCCTTCTCCACCGCGTTGCGGGCCAGCACGGCCGCGGCCAGCATGACCGACGGGTTCGACGTGTTGGTGCAGGAGGTGATCGAGGCGATGGACACCGCGCCGTGGTCCAGTTCGAACTCGCGCCCGTCTTCCATGGTGACGTGGACGCGCTTGGAGGCGCGGCCGTCGCCGGGCAGGGCGACGTGGCGTCCCTGGGCGGCCGAACCGCCGGAGGGACGGTCGT
>NZ_JBNHGF010000212.1:0-4925 GCF_059091005.1 Arthrobacter sp. Y3223164 | reverse complement strand
TTCGCTGACCACGGCAAGGAGAACTGATGCACATCGACAACGTCGAGAACCTCGTCGACCGGGAATTCGACTACATCGTCGTCGGCGGTGGACCCGCTCGGCGCCGCCTCAACCAAGCCGCCGCCGTGCCGCAACACAATTCGGAACCGGTGCGCCGCAGGCATAAGCTTGGAGCCATGACTTCTGCTGATTCTGCTGAATACCGCATCGAACACGACACCATGGGCGAGGTCCGCGTTCCGGTCAACGCCCTCTACCGTGCGCAGACCCAGCGCGCCGTCGAGAACTTCCCGATCTCCGGCAAGACGCTGGAGCGCGCCCACATCGAGGCCCTGGCCCGGATCAAGAAGGCTGCGGCCACCGCGAACGCCGAACTGGGCGTGCTAGACGGCGAGCTGGCCAAGGCCATCGCCGCGGCGGCGGACGAAGTAGCCACAGGCAAGTACGACGGCGACTTCCCGATCGACGTTTTCCAGACCGGTTCCGGCACCTCGTCGAACATGAACACGAACGAGGTCCTGGCCGAACTGGCCACCCGTGCGCTGCGGGATGCCGGCAGCGACAAGACGGTTCACCCGAATGACCACGTCAACGCCTCGCAGTCCTCCAACGACGTCTTCCCGACCTCGGTGCACGTGGCCGCCACCTCGGCCTTGATCAACGAGCTGATCCCCGCGCTGGACTACCTGGCCGCGTCCCTGGAGCGCAAGGCCGAGGAGTTCAAGGATGTGGTGAAGTCCGGCCGCACCCACCTGATGGACGCGACGCCGGTCACCCTCGGGCAGGAATTCGGCGGCTACGCCGCCCAGGTGCGCTACGGCATCGAACGCATCGAGGCATCACTGCCGCGCGTGGCCGAGGTTCCGCTGGGCGGCACCGCCGTCGGCACCGGCATCAACACCCCGGCCGGCTTCCCGCAGCGCGTGATCGAACTGCTGGCCGCCGACACCGGCCTGCCGCTGACGGAGGCCCGCAACCACTTCGAGGCCCAGGCCAACCGCGACGGCCTGATCGAGGCCTCCGGGCAGCTGCGCAACATTGCCTACGCGTTCATGAAGATCAACAACGACCTGCGCTGGATGGGTTCGGGCCCGAACACCGGCCTGGGCGAGATCGCCATCCCCGACCTGCAGCCGGGTTCTTCGATCATGCCGGGCAAGGTCAACCCGGTCATCTGCGAGGCAGCCATCATGGTGGCCGCCCAGGTCGTCGGCAACGACACCACCATCGCCCTGTCCTCCACCAACGGCGCCTTCGAGCTGAACGTGGGCATCCCGGTGATGGCCGCCAACCTGCTCGAGTCCATCCGCCTGCTGGCGAACACCTCGCGCGTCATGGCGGACAAGATGATCGACGGGCTGACCGCCAACGTGGAGCGCGCCCGCTTCCTGGCCGAGGCCTCCCCCTCGATCGTGACCCCGCTGAACAAGTTCATCGGCTACGAAAACGCCGCCAAGATCGCCAAGCACTCGGTCCAGGAAGGCCTGACCGTGCGCGAGTCGGTTGTGGCCCTTGGCTTCCTGGAGCGCGGCGAACTGACCGAAGAGCAGCTGGATTCTGCGCTGGACGTGCTCTCGATGACCGTCCCGCCGCAGGCCAAATAGCAGGCGGGTCCATCGCGGATCCTGAAGGGCGCTCTTGCTTCGGCGGGGGCGCCCTTCAGCGTGCACGGCGTCCCGGTCGCCGCTCACCCGGGCCGGATCGGCGTCAGGGCGGGGCCCTGCTGCCTTTTTTGGCTCCGACCGGCTGAAACGATTGCCTGGAGCTTGAACCGTCGGCCTCCGGGACTAGGATGAGGCGCACACGTCCCCGTGGACGGCGGGTGAACGGCCCAGCCAGGGCCGCCGGCCGGCCCGTCGGGGACCCGGTGGAAGAGCGTCCAGGAGGTCTCCGTGATTGGCGATTCGCAGCCCCCGTCCCTGGCGACGGCCGACTATTCCGTGCCCGGGCAGCCGAAGACCACCGGACGCTTTATCGTCGTCTTTTACGGCCCATCCGACGAGTGTGCCGGCCTCCTGGCCGACGCCGCCGGCCTGTCGAATGTCGCGGACAGCCGCGATTTCGGCACCCGCGGGGTGGACCCGGACGCGGCCTCCGGCGCCGACGCAACGGTCTTCGCAAACCTGGGCATCGCCGTCGTCGCCGCCGGCCCGGACCAAATCAGCTCGCTCCAAGTCAGTACCGCTGCCCGGCACCGTGTCCTTTCGGTCTCGCCGGAACTCATCCACGACGTGCTCGGTCCGGCCGATGACTACGCCGTTGGCTACCGCGACGGCGTGACCGACCTGTCCGGCAGGCTCACCGCGCGACGGCACGAACGCTACGAAGCGGGCCCCGCACCGGCGGGCTTCGCCGACAACAACAATTTCACCTGGGGACAGCAGGCCACCAGGGCCGTCTCGTCGCCCTATTCGGGGCAAGGCGTGCGCGTAGCCGTGCTGGACACCGGGTTCGACGAGACGCATCCGGATTTCGCCGGACGCAGCATCACCAGCGCCTCCTTCATCCCGGGCGAGCCGCCGCAGGACGGACACGGCCACGGCACGCACTGCATCGGGACCGCGTGCGGCCCCAAGTCCCCCGGCACCGGCCCGCGCTACGGCGTGGCCCACGAAGCGGAGATCTTCGCCGGCAAGGTCCTCAGCAACGCCGGTTCGGGGACCGACGCCGGCATCCTTGCCGGGATCGACTGGGCCGTGGGCAACGGCTGTGCCGTCATCTCCATGTCCCTGGGAGCCGACGTCGCACAAATCCACCCGCCCTACACGGCCGCCGGGAGCCGGGCGCTGGAGCAGGGTTCCCTGATCATCGCCGCCGCGGGAAACAATGCCGACCGCCGGAAGGGCGAGTTCGGGTTCGTCGGCGCCCCGGCGAACAGCCCGTTCATCATGGGGGTGGCCGCGCTGGACCAGGCCCTGGAGGTCGCGTTCTTTTCCGCCCGCAGCCTCCCCCTGCGCGGCGGGCAGGTGGACTGTGCCGGTCCCGGGTTCCAGGTGTATTCGTCCTGGCCCATGCCGAAGCGTTACAACACCATCAGCGGCACCAGCATGGCGACGCCCCACGCCGCCGGCGTGGCGGCCCTGTGGTCAGAGGCTACCGGCCGGCGCGGCCTGGAACTGTGGGCCACGCTGGTGCAGGAAGCGGAGCGGCTGCCCGTGCCCTCCGTCGACGTCGGGGCGGGGCTGGTTCTTGCCCCGCAGTGACCCGCTTCCCCCGGGAGGGGCCGCCGGACCTATCATGGGGGTATGCAGATCACCGTGACGGTGCGCCACGACTACCTCTCCGATACCGGGCGGATTGCCGAGCAGTTGGCAGCCGGCGGCATGCGGGTGGAAAACGTGTTGTCATCCCTGGGCATGATTACGGGTTCATTGCCGGAGGGACAGCGTGCCGCTGTTGCCGGAATCGAGGGCGTCGAGTCCGTGGACGAAGACCGGCAGTTCGTCCTGCCCCCTCCCGACTCCGATATCCAATAGGCTCGGCGGACAAATTCCGGGACGCCGCGCGTCGTTGGCCCGCGCTTCGCGGCTACGTCGGCAGCAGCAGCGCCGCCCACGTGCCGGCGATCATGAACGGCCCGAATGGAATGTCGCTGTGCAGCGTTCCGCGCCGCAGTACTACCAGCAACACCCCGTACGCGCCGCCCAGCAGGAAGGCCGCGAACGTGCCCAGCAGCAGGTGTTCAAACCCCAGGTAGCCCAGGTACATCCCCAGCACCCCGGCCAGTTTGACGTCGCCGAATCCCATGCCGGCCGGATAAATAAGCCGGACGGCGAAATAGAAGACCCAGAGCAGAGCGCCGCCGGCCGGCACCCGCCAGAACATGCCGGCTTCGTAGCCTGCGAGGGAGGCCGCGAGCAGCAGCACTCCGGACACCGCGTAGGCCGGGAAAATGATGCGGTTCGGCAGCCGGTGCGTCCTCAGGTCGATCCAGCTGAGCCGGGTTCCGATTACCAGCAGATAGCCGCCGGCAACCAACAGCATCCAAAACGCGAATGCATGGCCGGGCCACAGCAGCGCCAGTTGCTCGACCATGGACCCAACCTACTGCACTCGCCTGATCCTCGGGAGCCGGCGGCTACACTGTGCATATGAACGGCGGGAGCGTGCTCAAGGCCGGCGACGCCGCCGGCAACGCGGAGACCTTCAGGTGCCTCTGCCGTTCTTCCCCGTGGAAGTGGGAATCGCTGCGGTTTGAGCTCCGGGCCGTCCACCCGGATGCGCCGGAGCCGGACGCTTCCGGCGGCATGCTGCGTGCGTGGACCCGGCGCCCCGGAGCGCTTCGGGTCGAGTCGGCCGACGGCAGGCTGCTGTACAGCACCACCGGCATTAACGACTCCCGGGACGGTTTCTACGTCAGCGCGACACGCAAGTCGTGGCTGTTGCCTCCGCATCTGGTCACTCCGGTATTCAACGACATCCATCTGGTGCGCCGCCGGCCCGAGGCCGCCTACGGTGAGCCGGTCTTCGGCAACGGGCGCTGGTCCGCGATGCTGGATCCGGTTGAGCTGGCCGGCAGCGCGCCGGTGGCCTATGAGGCGCCCTTCGCCAATCCCGTGGAGATCCATGAACTGCGGGAGGTCGAGCACCAGGGCCGGAAGGCGCTGGAGGCGGTCGTCTCGCCCAACCAGACGTATGTACCGTACGACGCCGGCCATCCGCTGCTTCCCGAGGGCCGCACCGAGGTGCGGGTCGACTGGCGGACCGGCGTCTGTGTTTCCGCGGTTGCCATGGACGGGCCTCAACAGGGCGGCGGTCATTCGTTGACCATCCTCGGAGTGGACGAATACATGCTCGACGACCTGTTCCTCGAGGTCAGCATGAACCTCACCGACGTGCGGGAGCACATACCCTGGCCGGTGCGCCCGCATCCCGCCTGAGGGCGCGGCGGAGCGCGCCGGTGTGCACCGGCGTCACCACGCCCG
>NZ_JBNHGF010000211.1:0-4928 GCF_059091005.1 Arthrobacter sp. Y3223164 | reverse complement strand
CCCGCCGGCTCGGGATCGCGGCCAAGGCCCGGGAGGTGCGCGGCGTGGACCGGGTTGTCATCCGCGACGGCGACAGCATCGCGGCGCTCTTGACCCGGATGGGCGCCCATGATGCGCTGATGGTGTGGGAAGAACGCCGGATGCGCAAGGAAGTACGCGCTACCGCGAACCGGCTGGCCAATTTCGACGACGCCAACCTGCGGCGCTCGGCCCAGGCCGCCGTCGCGGCGGGCGCGCGCGTGGAGCGTGCCCTCGAGATCCTCGACGACGAAGTGCCGGAGCACCTGCGCTACGCCGGTGAACTCCGGGTGGCGCACAAGCAGGCCTCCTTGGACGAGCTCGGGCGCTTGGCTGACCCGCCGATGACCAAGGACGCCATCGCCGGCCGGATCCGCCGCCTGCTGGCCATGGCGGACAAGCGGGCGCTGGAGCTGCGCATCCCGGGGACCGAAGCCAACGTGACGCCGGAGATGCTGGACGACTAGGCACGGCACGTCAGTTTGGAGGGAACCATGGGCACGCACGAACTGCACCCCGGCCACGGTTGCGCGGCCTTGGAACGGCGCGTCCGGGCGAGGATCATGGAACTGAACGACTTCATGCATGCCAGCCACGGGGCCGGGGCGGCGGACACCGCGCCGGTACCGTCCACCGGGCCGACGTCGCCGCCCGCTTCGCCGCCGCCCGCACCGGCGCTTCCGCGCTGACCACCCGGCCAGCAGGCCAACAACAAGGGCACGGACCGGGGGAGCCCTTCCGGTCACGGCCCATCCACGAGGTAGAGGCTCATGACTACTCGAGTTGGAATCAACGGATTCGGCCGGATCGGCCGCAGCTACTTCCGCGCCGTCCTGGCGCAAGACACGGATCTGGAGGTCGTGGCGGTCAACGACCTGACCGATGCGCATACCCTGGCCCACCTGCTCAAATACGACAGCGTGCTCGGCGTGCTGGCAGAAACGGTCGAGGTGGATGCCGGCAACCTGATCGTCGGCGGCCGGAAGGTCAGCGTCCTGTCCGAAAAGGAACCCGCCGCGCTGCCGTGGAGCGACCTCGGCGTCGACATCGTGATCGAATCCACCGGCAGGTTCAACAAGGGCGGCGGCGCCCGGAAGCACCTCGACGCCGGGGCGAAGAAAGTCCTGATCTCGGCTCCGGCCAAGGACGAGGACATCACCATCGTGATGGGCGTCAACGACGGCGAGTACGACGCCGGTTCCCACCACCTGATTTCGAACGCCTCCTGCACCACGAACTGCCTCGCGCCCATGGCGAAGGTGCTCCACGAGAAGTTCGGCATCGAGCACGGCCTCATGACCACCATCCACGCCTACACCGCCGACCAGAACCTGCAGGACGGGCCGCACCGGGACTTGCGGCGCGCCCGGGCGGCGGCCATCAACCTGGTGCCGACATCAACCGGCGCGGCGAAGGCCATCGGGCAGGTCCTGCCGGAACTGCAGGGCAAGTTGGACGGTTTCGCGGTCCGGGTGCCGGTGCCGACGGGCTCGATGACCGACCTGACCGTCACCGTGTCCCGCGAAACCGACGTCGAAGAGGTCAACGCGGCGTTCAAGGAGGCCGCCGGCGACCCGCACTGGGCCGGGATCATCACGTATACGGAGGACCCCATCGTGTCCTCGGATATCGTCACAGACCCGGCGTCTTCGATCTTCGACTCGGGACTGACTAAGGTAATGGGTAATCAGGTGAAAGTTGTTGGCTGGTACGACAACGAGTGGGGCTACTCCAACCGCCTGGTGGACCTGACGGCTCTGATCGCCTCGAAGCTGGCCTAGGTCCCGCCCGTCCCGTCCTCCGCACGAAGGAAGAAATGACTGCACATTCTCTTGATGCCCTGCTGGCCGCCGGGGTCCGCGGACGCCACGTGTTGGTCCGCTCGGACCTGAATGTCCCCTTGGAGGGCGAACTCCCGGACCTGGCGGTCTCCGACGACGGGCGGATCCGGGCGTCCCTGCCGGTCATCGTCAAGCTCGCGGAAGCCGGGGCGCGGGTGGTCGTGACGGCCCACCTCGGCCGCCCCAAGGGCGCACCCGAGGAGAAGTTCTCGCTGCGCCCCGCCGTCGCCCGGCTGAAGGAACTGGCGCCGGTTACGGTCAAGTTCGCCGCGGACACGGTGGGCCCGGCCGCCCGGGAGGCGGCCGCGCGGCTGCAGGACGGGGAAGTGCTGGTGGTGGAGAACGTGCGGTTCGATCCCCGGGAAACCAGCAAGGACGACGCCGACCGGGAGGCCTTCGCCGCCGAACTCGCCGCCCTGACCGGCGCCGACGGAGCCTACGTCGACGACGCCTTCGGTGCCGTCCACCGCAAGCATGCTTCGGTCTTCGACATTGCCCGCCGGCTTCCGGCCTACCAGGGCGACCTCGTGCGGACGGAGCTCCAGGTCCTGAACAAGCTTACCGAGGCGCCGCAGCGGCCGTATGTGGTGGTCCTGGGCGGATCCAAGGTCTCGGACAAGTTGGCCGTGATCGAGAACCTGCTGGGCAAGGCCGACTACCTGCTGGTCGGCGGCGGCATGGTCTTCACCTTCCTGGCGGCCCAGGGCTACAAGGTCGGTTCCAGCCTGCTGGAGCAGGACCAACTGGACACCGTGCGCGGCTATCTGGCACGCGCCAAGGAACTGGGTTGCACGTTCATCCTGCCGACCGACATCGTGGTCGCCGAGAAGTTTGCCGCCGATGCGGCCTGGGAAGTGGTCCCGGCGGACAGCATCGAGTCGGCATCGTTTGGCTCCGCCGGCATCGGCCTGGACATCGGCCCGGAGTCGGCCGAGGCCTTCGCCCACCAGATCCACTCGGCGAACACCGTCTTCTGGAACGGACCGATGGGCGTGTTCGAGTTCGCCGCCTTCGCCAACGGCACCCGCACGGTCGCCAAGGCCCTCACCGGCAGCGACGGCTTCACCGTCGTCGGCGGAGGCGATTCCGCCGCCGCTGTGCGTGCCCTCGGCTTTGACGACGGCGCCTTCGGACACATTTCCACCGGCGGCGGCGCCAGCCTCGAATACCTCGAGGGCAAGACCCTGCCCGGCCTGGCGGCACTGGAGAACTGATCGAGCGGCATCTCCTGCCCCCGACGGCAGGAGATGCCGGCATCGCCCAGGCCCGCGCCGCCGCGCGGCGCCTCCGGATTGCCCCGCCACACCGCTCAGCACGGCGTCCACCGCGGCGCCCCCGACAGATGGAGACCTCAGTGACCAGCTCGACCAACGGAAAGTTCGACCGCACCCCGCTGATCGCCGGCAACTGGAAGATGAACATGGACCATGTCCAGGGCATCACCCTCTTGCAGAAACTGGCGTGGACGCTCAGCGATGCCCGGCACGACTATGCCCGGGTCGAGGTCGCCGTGTTCCCGCCGTTCACCGATCTGCGCGGCGTGCAGACGCTGGTCAATGGGGACGATCTGAAGCTGGTTTACGGCGCCCAGGACCTCTCGCCGCACGACGCCGGCGCCTACACCGGTGACATCTCCGGGCAGTTCCTGGCCAAGCTGGGCTGCCGGTACGTGCTGGTCGGGCATTCCGAGCGGCGCGAGATCCACGGCGAGGACGACACGTTGCTCAACGGGAAGCTGAAGGCGGCCTACCGGCACAAGCTGACCCCGGTGCTGTGCGTCGGCGAAGGCCTCGCGGTGCGCCAGGCCGGGAACCATGTGGAGCACACGCTGGGTCAGTTGCGGGCCGATGTGGCAGGCCTGGACGCCGGTCAGGCCGCCTGGTTGGTCATCGCCTACGAACCGGTGTGGGCGATCGGCACCGGGGAAGTGGCCGGTCCCGAGGACGCCCAGGAGATGTGCGCCGCCATCCGCGCGGAGATGGCCGTCCTCTTCGATGACAGCGTGGCGGCCGGGGTGCGGTTGCTCTACGGCGGCTCCGTGAAGGCGGCGAACGCGGCCGCGATCCTGAACGAGCGCGACGTGGACGGCGTGTTGGTCGGTGGCGCCAGCCTGGATGCAGGCGAATTTGCTAATATTGTCAGGTTCGAACAACACCTGCTGACAAAGTGATGTCTGCCCGCCACTGGGATATCCCGACAGCTGACGAAAGGCCACTGTGGAAGCTCTGAAGATCACGCTGCAAATCCTGCTCGGCATCACGAGCCTGCTGCTGACCCTGCTCATCCTGCTCCACAAGGGGCGCGGCGGCGGCATGTCCGACATGTTCGGCGGCGGCATGACCACCAGCCTGGGATCGTCCGGCGTCGCGGAGCGCAACCTCAACCGGTTCACGGTGGTCCTGGGGCTGGTCTGGGGCACGGTCATCGTGGCCCTGGGCCTCATGATGCGTTTCAGCGCGGAATCCTGACCGACGCTTCCGGGGCCCGGCGCCGCTCCCGGCGCCGCTCCCGGCTCCGCTCCCGGCTCCGCTGTCCGGGACCGGCGGGCCGACGACTTGGCCCAACCCCTTAACCCTTCGCTGTTCGACCCGTAGACTGGTGCCCGATGCAGGGGGCATCGATTCTTCTCAGCGGGGGAGCAAACATGGTTGATCCGTCGAATTCTTTCCGCGCGGTCCGGGTGGGCTCCGAATCGGGTGCCGGGCTCGCAGGCTGGCAGGCCGTGACCGGGCGGACGGTAGTTCCGGTGACCAAGGTTCCCGTCACGTATTGGTGTCCGAAGGGACACGAGACCACGCCGGTCTTCGCCAATCTGAGCGAAGCCGACATCCCGCCGTCCTGGGACTGCCCGCACTGCGGCCAGACGGCGGCCAGGGAACCGGGCGCGTACGTCACCGACGCCCGCAGCAGCGACGAGCCCTACAAGAGCCATCTGGAGTATGCGAAGGAACGGCGCAGCCCTGACGAGGCGGAGGCCGTGGTTGAACAGGCGCTCGAGAAGTTGCGGCGCCGGCGTCGGGAGGCGCGCTAGCGGTCGAACCCGCCGGCCCGGCCGCCGCCCGGAGCAAC
>NZ_JBNHGF010000210.1:0-4969 GCF_059091005.1 Arthrobacter sp. Y3223164 | reverse complement strand
AGGACGGCACGCTACGCGGCGCTGGATGCCGCCGCGGCGGAACTCGGGGCCGCGGCGGTGCTGCTGGGGCACACCCTGGACGACCAGGCCGAGCAGGTACTGCTGGGCCTGGGCCGCGGCTCGGGCACGCGGTCGTTGGCCGGCATGCCGGTGAAGCGGGGCCGGTATCTGCGCCCGTTCCTGTCGCTGCGCCGGCAAGACACCGAGGAGGTGTGCGCGGTTGCCGGGCTGCAGCCCTGGCACGACCCGGCCAACAGTGATCCGCAGTACATGCGCTCCCGCATCCGGATGCGGGTGATGCCGTTCTTGGAAGACGAGATGGGTCCCGGCGTCGCCCAGGCGCTGTGGCGGTCGGCACAGATTCTGGCCGCCGACGCCGACTACCTGCAGGCACAGGCGGCCGAGGAATACCGCCGGCTGCGGGTGGTCACACCGGACGGGCTGGAGCTGCCACGGGAAGGCATGGAACAACTCCCGGCCGCCATGAAGCACCGCGTGCTCGCCCTGGCCGCCGCCGAACTGGGCGGCGAAAACCCCAGCTACGAACGGCTGCAGGCGGCCGAATCGCTGCTGCGCCGCCAAGGCTCGGCCGGCCCGGTGCAGCTGGCCGGATTCGTCAGTGTCTACCGCCGGACTGCTGCCAACGCGGTTCACCAAGATGGCACCGGCTATGGCAATCTTGTGTTGAGAACAACTGGCCGCAGCCCCGGCCAGACAGACCGCTAGACCCGGGAGCATGTGGTGGATTCCAACGACGTCCAGGCAGACCTCAAGCACGTCCTCTACACCAAGGAGCAGATCCAGCAGCGCGTCGCCGAGCTGGCTGCCGAAATCGACAGGGACTATGAAGGGCGCGACCTGTTGATCGTCGGCGTCCTCAAGGGCGCGGTGATGGTCATGGCGGACCTGGCCCGGGCACTGCACAGCCACGTCAAGATGGACTGGATGGCCGTATCCTCCTACGGCTCCGGCACCCAGTCCTCCGGCGTCGTGCGGATCCTGAAGGACCTCGAGACGGACTTGATGGGCAAGCATGTGCTCATCGTTGAGGACATCATCGACTCCGGCCTCACCCTGTCCTGGCTGAAGACCAACCTGATTTCGCGCGGCCCGGCCAGCGTGGAAATCTGCACCCTGCTGCGCAAGCCCGATGCCGCCAAGGTGGAAATCGACGTCAAGTACGTCGGCTACGAGATCCCGAACGAATTCGTGGTGGGCTACGGGCTGGACTACGCCGAGCGCTACCGCAACCTGGACTTCATCGGCACCCTGGCACCGCACATCTACGAATAACCGCCGCACCGTCCGCCGCAGGCTAGGCTACGCCCAGAGGGAACTAATGCCCTCCCTTGAGCGTGAAGGAAGACGGACAGTGTATAGCTGTAGTAGCCGAAGGGCTGCCATCACGCGCGGACAAGCAGGAGGGACGGGCGCAAGCCCCCAAGTCGCATGAAATTGAAGAACCTTTTCAAGGGACCGATCATCTGGATTGTCCTGGTCCTGGTCATCCTCCTGATCGCCGTGCCCAATTTGGCCGGTCCGCAGTCTTCACGCGTCGACACCAGTGTGGGACTTGAACTGCTGCAGGACAACAAGGCGGAACAGGCCCGGATGAACGACGGCGCCCAGAGCGTCGACCTGACGTTGCGCGAAGACCTGGTCATCGACGACGCCAACAAGGGCAAGTCGATCACCTTCTTCTACAGTCGCGACCGCGGTCCGGACATCGTGGACGCGATCAACGCCTCCGACGTGGACACCTTCACCGACCAGCCGGTGGAAAACAACTGGTTCATGAGCTTCATCAGCCTGATCCTGCCCATCCTGATCATCGGCCTGATCTTCTGGTTCCTGCTCTCGCGCATGCAGGGCGGCGGTTCCAAGGTCATGCAGTTCGGCAAGTCCAAGGCGAAGATGATCACCAAGGACATGCCGCAGGTGACCTTCGCCGACGTCGCGGGCGTGGACGAGGCCGTGGAGGAACTGCACGAAATCAAGGAGTTCCTCTCCGAACCGGCCAAATTCCAGGCCGTCGGGGCGAAGATCCCCAAGGGCGTGCTGCTCTACGGCCCGCCCGGTACCGGCAAGACCCTGTTGGCCCGCGCCGTGGCCGGCGAAGCCGGCGTCCCCTTCTTCTCGATCTCCGGCTCCGACTTCGTCGAAATGTTCGTCGGCGTCGGCGCCTCCCGCGTCCGGGACCTGTTCGAACAGGCCAAGACCAATTCGCCGGCCATCATCTTCGTGGACGAAATCGACGCGGTCGGCCGGCACCGCGGTGCCGGCGTGGGCGGCGGCAACGACGAGCGCGAACAGACGCTGAACCAACTGCTGGTCGAGATGGACGGCTTCGACGTCAAGACCAACGTCATCCTGATCGCCGCCACCAACCGTCCCGACGTGCTGGACCCGGCGTTGCTGCGCCCGGGCCGGTTCGACCGGCAGATCGCCGTCGAGGCCCCCGACCTGGAAGGCCGCCACCAGATTCTGCAGGTGCACGCCGCCGGCAAGCCCATGGCCCCGGGCGTGGACCTGCGTTCCCTGGCCAAGCGTGCGCCCGGATTCACCGGTGCCGACCTGGCCAACGTGCTCAACGAAGCCGCCCTGCTGACCGCCCGGTCCAACGCCCAGCTGATCGACGACCGGGCGCTGGACGAAGCCATCGACCGCGTGATGGCCGGGCCGCAAAAGCGCTCCCGCGTCATGAAGGAACACGAGCGCAAGATCACCGCCTACCACGAAGGCGGACACGCCCTGGTCGCGGCCGCGCTGCGTTACTCCGCGCCGGTCACCAAGGTCACAATCCTGCCCCGCGGCCGCGCCCTGGGCTACACCATGGTGGTGCCGGAGGACGACAAGTACTCCGTGACCCGCAACGAACTGCTGGACCAGCTCGCCTACGCCATGGGCGGCCGGGTGGCCGAAGAGATCGTCTTCCACGATCCGTCCACCGGCGCGTCCAACGACATCGAGAAGGCCACCAGCACCGCCCGCCAGATGGTCACCCAGTACGGCATGAGCGAACGCGTGGGTGCCGTGAAGCTGGGCCAGGGCGGCGGCGAGCCGTTCCTGGGCCGCGACATGTCGCACGAACGCAACTACTCCGACCACGTCGCCTTCGTGGTGGACGAGGAAGTGCGCCGGCTCATCGACGACGCCCACGACGAGGCCTACGCGATCCTGACCGAGAACCGCGACGTGCTGGACCGGCTGGCCCTGGCGCTGTTGGAACGCGAGACGCTGAACCAGCGTGAGATCGCCGAGATCTTCCACGACCTGCGCCGCCGCGAGCTGCGGGACGTGTGGCTGTCCAAGGAAACCCGGCCGGTACACAACATCCCGCCGGTGGTCTCCCGCCGGGAGCGGGAAGCGGCCGCCAACGGCCAGCAGCAGGAAGGAAGCCACGGGGCCGTGATCGTGGACCCGAATCCGGCCGGCGGAGACCTTCCCGGGGATGACGGCCGAAGCGGCGTACCCGGCGCCAGCAGCTAGGATCACAGACGTGACCGAATACGATGACGTTGTCGCCGAGCTGGAGTTCGACCCGCTGATCGACCTGCCCAGGATCGAGAAGGCGGTGCGCGAAATCCTCATCGCCGTCGGCGAAGATCCTGACCGCGAAGGCCTGCGGGAAACCCCGCAGCGGGTCGCCCGTTCGTACGCGGAGGTGTTTGCCGGCCTGCATCAGGACCCGGCGGACATTCTCGGCACCACGTTCGACATCAACCATGAGGAAATGGTGCTGGTCAAGGACATCCCGTTCTATTCGACCTGCGAGCACCATCTGGTCCCGTTCCACGGCACCGCCCACATTGGCTACATTCCGTCCCATGACGGTAAAGTGACCGGGTTGAGCAAGCTCGCCCGCCTGGTGGAAATCTACGCCCGGCGCCCGCAGGTGCAGGAACGCCTCACCACGCAGATCGTCGAGGCCATGGTCAAGTACCTGGAGCCCAAGGGCGCGATCGTCGTCGTCGAATGCGAACACATGTGCATGTCCATGCGCGGGGTCCGCAAGCCGGGGGCGAAGACAGTCACCTCGGCCGTGCGCGGCCAATTGCGCGAGCAGGCCACCCGAGCCGAGGCCATGAGCCTGATTATCGGACGATAGCGAAGAGAAGAGACGGTACAGATAGATGGATTCACTCGCCGCAGTCCCCGGAACCGGGCCCGCCACGTCGCCGCTGCCCGTGCTGCGCAAGGCGCGCGAGCCGAAAAAGTTCGCGGACCTGCCCACCGACCGTGCCGTCGTCATGGCCATCCTGAACGTCACCCCGGACTCGTTCAGCGACGGCGGCGACCACGCCAATAAGGAAGCGGCGATCGCCTACGGGCTGAAGTTGCTGTACGGCGGCGCCGACATCATCGACGTCGGGGGTGAATCCACCCGCCCCAACGCCGACTCGATCACTCCCGAGGAAGAGCAGAAGCGCATCCTCCCCGTCATCGAGGCACTGGTCAAGGCCGGCGCCCTGATCAGCGTGGACACCATGCACGTGGACACGGCGGCCAAGGCGCTGGACGCCGGGGCGGCCATCGTCAACGACGTCTCCGGCATGACCCACGACCCGCACATGCCCGCCCTGGTGGCCGAGCGCCAGGTCCCCTACATCCTGATGCACCGGCGCGGGGACGCCCGCGAGGTCGACCCCAAGGCGGACTACCAGGACGTGGTGGCCGAGGTCCTCGCGGAGCTGACCGACCTGCGGGACAAGTTCGTCGCCGCCGGCGTGGCGCCGGAGCAGATCATCCTGGATCCGGGACTGGGCTTCTCCAAGAACGCCGAACACAACTGGGAGCTGCTGCGCGCCACGGACCGGATCGCGCAACTGGGCCACAAGGTGCTGGTCGGCGCATCACGCAAGCGGTTCCTCGGTTCCCTGCTGACCACCGCCGGCAAGGCCGCCGCACCCAAGGAACGCGACGAGGCCACGCTGGCGGTCTCCGCGCTGGCCGCCGCCAACGGCGCCTG
>NZ_JBNHGF010000209.1:0-4975 GCF_059091005.1 Arthrobacter sp. Y3223164 | reverse complement strand
GCGGCGGCGATGGCGCCGCCGGCCCGCCAGACGAAGTCGCCCGCGTGCGCGCTGACCACCAGCAGGGCCGGCTCGGTGTCGCTCAAGGGTCCTCCCGGGGTGGTTGTCCTAGGGGAAGTCAACCACCGGGAACCAGAATCGTCAACAATTCTGGTTTCACTTTCCGTGCGTGCCAAAGGAGTGGCAACATCGGTCCCTTCCCACCAGGAGCCTCCGGGCCGCGGGCCTGCTAAATTATTCGCAACAAACTGCGAGCCCTCGGAAGGCAGGGCGCCATGACTACCTACCCGCAGAAGCCCCCGGCAGGAGCGCCGTCGACAGAAGACCAGGGGCGGTTGATCGTCCAGGGCACCGACCGGCCGGGCATCGTCGCCAGCGTTTCCACCCTGCTGACCGAGGCCGGCGCCAACATCGTCTCGCTGGATCAGCACTCGACCAATCCCGAAGGCGGCCGGTTTTTCCAACGGACGGTTTTCCATCTGCCCCACCTGACGGCCCGGGTGGAGCAGTTGGCGCACAGCCTGGAGCAGCAACTGTCCGGCGACCCGGACCTGTCGTGGCGGCTGGTGGAAGTCAGCCGGCAGAAGCGCGTGGCGATCTTCGTGTCCAAGTCGGACCACTGCGTGCTGGACTTGCTCTGGCGGCAGCGGCGGGGCGAGCTGCCGGTGAGCATCGCCATGGTCGTCTCCAACCATCCCGATCTCAGCTCCGATGTGCGCCAGTTCGGGATCCCCTACTTCCATGTGCCGGTGGACAAGGAGGATAAAGCCGCGGCCGAGAGGCGCCACCTGGAGTTGCTTCAGGGCAACGTGGACCTGGTGGTCCTGGCCCGGTACATGCAAATCATCTCGCCCGGCTTCCTGGAGGAGGTGGGCGTCCCGGTCATCAACATCCACCACTCGTTCCTCCCCGCCTTTATCGGCGCGGCACCGTACCGCAAGGCCAAGGAACGCGGCGTCAAACTCATCGGGGCCACGGCCCACTACGTCACGGAAGACCTGGACGAGGGGCCGATCATCGACCAGGACGTCATCAGGGTCTCGCACAGCGACTCCGCGGAGGACCTCGCCCGGCTGGGCGCCGACGTGGAACGCAGCGTCCTGTCCCGCGCGGTGATGGCCCACTGCGAGGACCGGGTGCTGCGCGACGGCAACAGCACCATCGTGTTTTAGAGGTTGCCGCGCGTCCGGGCCACGTTGCTGCCGCCGCCGAGTCCGTTGATCATCGACGGCGCGGCGCGCGCGGGGTCAGGATCGGTAGGTCTTCCGCGCGAAGTCGGCGTACGGCACCGGGGCGACCGTCGCCCGGATTTCCACCTGGCGGTGCGGCTCGACCTGGGGCTTGCGGGTATTGGGCTCCTCGCCCCAGAGCACGGTGACTTCCGTGCAGGTGCGCTGTGCCGCTTCTCCACGGTGGCCAGCGAGAGGAAGGCCTGCTCGTTGGCCGCATAGCCGCAGTCGAAGGACAGGCCGGCGGGTTCCCCGCCTGCCAGCACCTGGTCCACCTGGTAGAACGCGTAGCGGGCCTTGGGCATATCGAAGTACTTGGCCGGCAGCCCGTCCTCGCCGAGCGACTTGAACACGCCGGCCACGTCGTCGCTGTTCCAGACCAGCGTGACCTTTTCGCGGGCCGGGTTTTCCCGCATCCGCTCCAGGGCGCTGCGGCCCAGGAAGTCATGGTCGAAGGAGACCACGCGGCCGTAGTTCAGGTCCCAGGGCGTCAGGTAGTAATCCTCGATGTTTAAGGAGGCGAAGCTTCCGCCGAGGGACCCGGCGGACGCCAGCGGCAGCCACTTCCGGTAGTCGGCGAGCCGGTCTCCGCTGAAAATGGCGGGCACCGGCGTCGGCACCCACCCGGAGCCGAGCGGGGAGGTGGAGTAGGCCTTGGCGCCCACTTGGCGCAGATCAAGCTCTTCGCCCGCCTCGAGGATGGCCTGGCGGACGCGCTCGCCCTCCTGCCATGGGCCGAAGATCTCGAACCCGGCCTGGCCGGCGATGCCGTGCCGGATCGCCCGGACCCGGCAGCCGGCGATCGTGAAGTCGGTCATGTGGAAGAACTTCACGTCGGGAACCGGCCCACCGGTGAGCTTCTCCACCAGCGGAAGCGCCTGCGGCCCCTGCAGTTCATACCGGTAGATCTTCGGGTTGCCCTTCCGGACCAGGGAGTTGCCATCGCGCTCGGCTGCGGCGTCGTAACCGCCCTTCCCCAGGTGGAACTCCACCCAGTCCACGACCATGTGATGGCCCACCAGGTTGAAGCTGCCCTCGGCCAGGCAGGCCAGGATGGCGTCACCGATCAGGTGGCCGTCCTCGTTGACCGCGACGAACTGCTTCGCGGTGTTCGGCCGGAAGTTGGCGAACTTGTTCACGCCCAGGTCGCTGAGCAGCTTCAGGGCGTCGGGTCCGTTAAGGTACAGGTCGGTCATGTGGTGGGACTGGTCCAGCAGGGCGACGGACTGGTCCCAGGCCGCTGCTCCGACCGCCAGTTGGTGAACTCCGGCTGGATCGGAAAGACGATGGGCAGCGCGGGCAGATTCCGCAGCAGCTCCACCGGATTGCCGGTGCGTTGGATGGCATCTTCGAGGTTTTCGGCAGGCATGTCATGTTCCCTTCGGTGATCTGGTTCCACGGCCGGGCCGGCTGGCCGCCGTGCGCGGCCCGGGCTGCGGCGTGTTGCGTTTAGCCCGGGGTTTCGGCGAACACTGGGAGCACCAGGTGCGAGGCGGATTGCCCGCCGGTGTGAATGCGGTGCTCCCCGCGGTTGACCGAGTCCTCGTGCCGGGCGTAGAGGTCGGGCTTGGGGTAGCGCATGACGTCGGACCCCTGCACCACCAGGACCAGGGTGTCCCCGGCCTCGAAGCGGGTACCGGAGGGCAGGATCTCGATCTCCAGCCGGACCGGGCCGTCCTGGGGCAGCGGCAGGGCCCGCCGGTGGGCCAGCACCGGGAGGTAGCCGGTGGAGCGGACCGGATCGAGTTCACGGTGGGAGGCGCGCTGCCAGCCCACCGCGACGGGGCCGTCGTCGAAAATGGCGTAGTAGGGGAAGCCGACCACCGTGCCGTCCCGGTCCTTCTTGAACAGTGCCACGAAGACGTCCAAATCCTCGGCGTCCGGGGCCGACAGGAAGAGCACGGCCTTGGCGTGGCCCACGAGCATGGTCTCCTCGCGGAAGGCGAGGCTGAATTCCGCCCGGTGCGGCCGCAGCCCGCTGCCCAGCGAGTCGTAGGCGGCGGCCCCTTCTGCGGCGGGCGGCTCGTCCGCGAGCGAGCCGGCTGCGGCATCGAGATAAAGGGTGCGGTACCGGGTCTGCGGCGCCGGCCAATCGGCGGCAGCGTAGGTGCTCCCCTCGTAGAAGCGGTCCCGCACCTCCAGCCGCACCCGCGGCCAGTCCGCCAGTCCGCTGTCCCGCCCGTGGAGGAAGTAGTCGAAGAAGATCCGCTGCTGCTCCACCATGCCGGGGCGGTAGTACTCGGCCCACTTCTTCCGGCCGTGCACGTACAGCCATTTCTCCTCGGAGGCGATCCGCCGGAAGCCCTCCAGGGTTCCCCGCGTGTGCAGCCCCTGGTCCGACCAGCTGGCGACGACGAACGCCGGGACGGTGACCTTCTCCAATTCGGCGCTCTTGGACTCCCAAAAGGCGTCGTAGAACGGATGCGCGGCCGTTTCGGCTTCCAGGTCTTCGATGGGGCCGGTGGCGTAGCCCCAGCGTTCCCAGATGTAGGGCCAGAACCACGTTTCCGGGATGCCGCCGTGCCGCGCGACTTCCCGATAGGTGTCGGTCCAGCCTTCCCAGGGGTTGATTGCGGCCAGGTGCGGCGGGTCCAGCTCGGCCACGCGCCACTGGGAGACGGTCAGGTAGGAGACGCCGGACAGTCCGACCTTGCCGCTGCTCCATTCCTGCCCGCCGGCCCACTCGATCAGGTCGTAGAAGTCTCTGGCTTCCTCCGGAGAGCAGTAGGTTGCCGCGCCCTCCGAGTACCAGGTGCCCGGGATGTCGGCCACGACGACCGCGTAGCCGTGCGGCACCCAGTAGGCGGGGTCCGGCGCCTCGAAGGTCGTCAGCCCGCTGGTGTAACCGGCCAGCACCCCGCTGGTGGGGCGGACCACGCCCAGCTGCTCGGTGATGTGCTTACCGTACGGCGACCAGCTGACCAGCGGAGCGGCGGGCACCGCGCCGTCGGGCCGGTAGACATCCACGCGGATCACCGCGCCGGACGACGCGGCCACGGCGACGTCCCGCTCGATGACCATGCCGGGCAGATGTTCGGTCCGCGGCTGCGGCGGACGGCCGCCGCGCTCCTCGGGAGCATGGCGGTGTCCCCTGAAGAGATACGGGATGGAGCCAGACATCGTGTCCGCCTTTCCGCGGTGCAGCCGTGCAGCCGTCGAACGCCTGTTGTTTCCCCTGCCTGACGACGGCGGCCATAACGTTCCCATCACCGCCTTGACATGAGATAGATCACATCGTTAGCTTCAATGTCAACATTCTTGTTAGCACCAGCCGGCCCACGGCGCCGGAATGAGCAGTCTCCCGCCTCCAGGAAGCGTTGAATCCATGTGGCGTATGGCAGAGAGTGTGCGGCCATGACGGCCCGGCTGACCGTCGAGGATGTTTCTCTGCACTTTGGCGGCATCACGGTGCTGGATTCTGTTTCCTTCGAGGTGGAACCGTCGACGGTCTTCGGGCTCATTGGCCCCAACGGCGCCGGCAAGACGTCCCTGTTCAACTGCGTCAGCGGACACTACAAGCCGTCGTCGGGGTTCATCGGCATCGACGGCGCGGACGTCCTCTCCCGTGCGCCGTCTGCCCTGGCGCGGATGGGGCTGGCCCGCACGTTCCAGCATCCCGCGCTGCAGTTGGACCAAACGGTGCTGGACAACGTGCTCCTCGGCGGCCATTCACGGCTGTCCGGCGGTGCGCTGTCCTGGGCGCTCCGGCTCCCGCACGCCTAGATCGTAAGATCACACGTCTTAAC
>NZ_JBNHGF010000208.1:0-4982 GCF_059091005.1 Arthrobacter sp. Y3223164 | reverse complement strand
CCAGCGGGCCGGACCGCTTCCGGCAGGCGGCCGCATGGTGGCGCGGGATCCAGGCCACCGCCGACATCGACAACCGGGTGGGCGGCCCGGGAACCGGACCGGTCGCCTTCGGCTCCTTCGCGTTCTCCTACACCTCGACCCACAGCTCCCGCCTGGTGGTGCCGGAGGTGCTGGTGGGCCTGGATGGCGACCGCGCCTGGCTCACCTATCTGACGTACGACGCCGATGCGCACCTCAGCGCCGAGACGGCCGAGGCCGTGCTCGCGGGCTGGCTGGAAGAAATCTCGGTAGAGCGCAGCCCCGATCCCGCCGACTCCCTCGTTCCGGGACAGGTCTCGGAGCAGGCGTACATGGATGCCGTCGCGGCCGGGGTCAAGCGCATCCGGGCCGGGAACCTGAGCAAACTCGTCGTGGCCCGGGACGTGGTGGCCAATCTCGCCGCCCCCATCGCCACCGCCCAGGTGCTGCGCGAACTCGCGGCGCGGTACAAGGACTGCTGGACGTACTCGGTGGACGGGTTGATCGGCTCCACGCCGGAGATGCTGATCAAGGTGGAGAATAACGTGGCGCGCGCCCGCGTGCTGGCCGGCACGCTCGACCGCTCCCGGGCCCACGGCCACGCCGGCGAATCGGACACCGACTACGCCCAGCGCGTGCTCGCCGGCTCCGAGAAGCAGCTGCACGAGCACCGGATCGCCATCGACTCGCTCACCCGCAAACTCGAGCCCTTCACCACCGCGATGAGTTCGCACAGCGAGCCGTTCGTGCTGGAGCTGCCCAACGTCTGGCACCTGGCGTCCGACGTCTCGGCCGAGCTGGCGCACGACGGCGGGCAGCCGCCGTCGTCGTTGGAACTGGCCGAAGCGGTGCACCCCACCGCGGCCGTGTGCGGCACCCCCACCGAGGTTGCCGGCGCCCTGATCCGCGAACTGGAGCAGATGGACCGCGGGCCGTACGCCGGCCCGGTGGGCTGGACCGACGGCGCCGGCAACGGTGAATGGGGCATCGCGCTGCGCGGCGCCGTGGTGGAGGGTCCCCAGCGGGTCCGGCTTTATGCCGGCTGCGGCATCGTGGACGGCTCCGATCCGGAGGCCGAGCTAGCGGAGACCTGGGCCAAGTTCCGGCCGATGATCGAGGCGCTCGGTTTGCGCCGCAGATAACTATTCACCGACAATCGGCACGGCCGGGGGCCAACCGGCCTCCCGCCGACTACGCTGTTTTCCAATAGGCAATGGCTGTAGCCTGTGGTGCATATCACCTGTTGCGGGCATTCCCGTTACACTTAAGCCGGATTTCCAACGAGACAAAGGTAGTAACTATGCGCAAAAACGCATCCAAGGCGGTCCAGGGGTTCTCCCTTCTGGCCGTGGCGGCACTCGCTTTGACCGCGTGCGGTGGTTCGGACGACGCCGGCGGCAACGGCGGCACGGGCACTGCCGGCGCGGGATCCGAGCTGCCCCTCGTCCAGCCGGGCACGCTGACCGTCTGCTCCGACATCCCCTACCCCCCGTTTGAGTTCGAAGAGGGCGGCAAGTACACGGGCTTCGACATCGACCTGATCACGGAGATCTCTTCGGAGATGGGCCTCGAGGTGGCCATCCAGGACGTCGGTTTCGACGCCCTGCAGTCGGGCGTCACCCTGGCCGCCGGGCAGTGCGACCTCGGCGCCAGCGCGATGACCATCACGGAGGACCGCAAGAAGAACATCGCCTTCTCCGACCCCTACTACGACTCGCTGCAGTCGCTGCTGGTCCCGAAGGACTCCGACATCAAGGCCGTGGGCGATCTCTCCGGCAAGAAGGTGGGCGTCCAGCAGGGCACCACCGGCGAGGCCTACACCCGGGAAAACGCGCCGGAGGACGCCGAAGTCGTCGCCTTCCCGTCCGATGCCGAGATGTACCAGGCCATCCAGGCCGGCCAGGTCGACGCCTTGCTGCAGGACCTGCCGGTGAACATCGGCCACACCGAGGACGGCAAGTTCACCATCGTCGAGGAGTACAAGACCGACGAGTCCTACGGCTTCGCTGCGAAGAAGGAAGGGTCCGAGGCCCTGGTCTCGGCCGTCAACGATGCCCTCTCGACGCTGCGCGACAACGGCAAGTACCAGGAAATCTACGACAAGTACTTCACCGAGTAGCAAGCCCTCCGGCCCCCGTTCCCGTGCGTGAAGCAGCGGGAACGGGGGCCGCCGACTTACAGCTGGAAGGCATCACCAGTGAAACCTTCGACCCGCCGCCGACTTTTCCGCGGGGTCCTTTACGCCATCTTCATCGCCGCCGTCGCTGCCGTCGCCCTGGTGGCCGATTGGGAGGCCATCCGCACGAGCTTCCTGAACCCGGAAGTCCTGGGTGAGCAGTTCCCCACCATCATCGTCACGGCGGCCAAGAACACGGTCGTCTACACCCTGATCGCCTTCGTCGGCGGCCTGCTTTTCGGTCTCCTTTTGGCGCTCATGAAGCTCTCGCCCGTGGCGCCCTACCGGTGGGTGGCGACCGCCTATATCGAGCTGTTCCGCGGCCTGCCTGCCCTGCTGGTGATCTTCGGCTTCGCCTTCGCGGTCCCGATCGCGTTCCAGTGGCGTCCGCCGGGAGGCAGCACGGGGGCCGGGCTGATCGGTCTGATCGTCGTCTCCGCCGCCTACATTGCCGAGACACTCCGCGCCGGCATCGAGGCCGTCCCCGCCGGGCAGCGGGAGGCGGCCCGCTCGCTGGGCATGAACCCGAGCTGGACCATGGTCTCCGTGGTGCTGCCGCAGGCGGTGCGCATCGTCACGCCGCCGCTGACCAATGAGCTGGTCATCCTGATCAAGGACACCTCGCTGCTCTTCATCGCCGGCATGGCCCTGGGCAATCGGGAACTCACGACTTTTGCCCGCGACGGCGTCTCCCAGTTCGCCAATGCCACACCCCTGGTCGCCGCGGCGCTCATGTACCTGATCATCACCTTGCCGCTCACCCAGCTGGTCGCCTGGCTGGAGAAGCGCAACAACAGGAGCCGGTAACCCAATGACTGAAGAATCGCTGCGCCACGACAGGCCGGCCATTGAGGTCAAGGACCTCTGCAAGAACTTCGGCAACAACGAGGTCCTCAAGGGCATCGACTTCCATGTGAACCAGGGCGAAGTGGTCTGCGTGATCGGGCCCTCGGGCTCCGGCAAGTCCACCTTGCTGCGCTGCGTGAACCGGCTCGAGGAGCCCACCAGCGGCACCGTCCTGGTGGAAGGCGTGGACATTACCGACCCGGAAACGGACCTGGACCGGGTCCGCACCCGGATCGGCATGGTGTTCCAGCAGTTCAACCTGTTCCCGCACCTGAACGTCCTGGACAACCTCACCCTGGCCCAGCGCCGGGCCAAGAAGCGCGGCAAGGCCGAAGCCATGGAAGTCGCCCGCAAGAACCTGGAGAAGGTAGGGCTGGCAAACCGCGAGAACGCCTACCCCGCCCAGCTCTCCGGCGGGCAGCAGCAGCGGGTGGCCATCGCGCGCGCCCTGTCCATGAACCCGGACATGATGCTCTTCGACGAGCCCACCTCGGCGCTGGACCCCGAACTGGTGGGCGACGTGCTGGAGGTCATGCGCAAGCTGGCCGACGAGGGCATGACCATGATGGTGGTCACGCACGAGATGGGCTTCGCCCGCGAGGTGGGTGACCGCGTGGTCTTCATGGACGGCGGCGTGGTGGTGGAGCAGGGCAAGCCCGAGGACGTGCTGGCCAACCCGCAGCACGAACGCACCAAGGCGTTCCTCTCGAAGGTCCTCTGAGCAGGCTCAACGCAACATACCGGGCAGGCTCACCCAGCACACCGGGCAGGCTCACCCCAGCAGACGGGAAGTGGCGGTCGCGACGGCGGCCGCCACTTCCGCGTGCACCGCCCGCAGCCGGCTTCGGTCGGTGCGCACCTCCACCACGCTGCGCCCGGCCACCGGCTCGGAGAGGACGGCGTCCAGTTCGTCCGCGTCCTTGACCAGCCGGTGCCGGACCCCGTAGCCAGCCGCCAGCAAGGCAAGGTCCGCGCGGTGCGGGGTGCCGAAGAGGCGTTCGACGGCGGACGTGAACGCCGCGTGCTCCCCCACCTTTCCGTGTTCCAGGGTCGAGAAGATCCCGCCGCCGGAATCGTTGACCACCACGATCTGCAGGTCGGGTTCGGGCTCCCCGGGTCCGAGCAGCAGCGATCCGGCATCGTGCAGGAAGGTCAGGTCCCCCATGAGGGCCCGGGTTCCGGTTCGTGCTCCCAGCGCGATGCCCGCCGCAGTCGCCACGGTGCCGTCGATGCCGGCCACCCCACGGTTGGCGTGCACGAAAGCGTCCGGAATGTCGATCGGCGTTCCGGCCAGGTCCACGTCGCGGATCGGGTTGGACGAACCGAGCACCAGCCGGCCGCGAGTGTGGAGCCAGACCGATCGTGCGACCCGCAGGCCGGTCAGCTCCGGTACGACGTCCAGACGTTTATTCAGGGCCACATCGGCCGCATCGGCGGCGTCCCGCCAGAGCCGCAACCACGCGCCGGACCCCCGGCCCGAGAAGATCGACAGGTCCGCCGGCTCGGAAATCACCCGCTCCCGTCGGCGCCCGGGCTCGTACCAGGGGACCGGATCCGGCTGGAACAGCGCGGCCTGGACGTCCTCCCGTGCCAGCAGGGCGGACACCGGCCGCGAGAGCGTGGGGCGGCCGAAGACCACGGCCCGTTCGATCTGTGACCCGAGGTGGCCCAGCAGCAGGCGGTAGGGTCCGATGGCGTTCGGGCCGAACCTAGCGTTGGAGGACGGTTCGGCCAGCAGCGGCAGCCCGTGTGCACGCGCGAAGGCTTCGGCTCCGGCTCCCGCACCGTGTCCCGCCACGACCACGGTGCGGCGTTCCTCGGTCGCGTGGATAGGCGGTTCCGCCTGTCAACGTGCTCAGGCCCATGCCGTTGTGCATGAAGATCGGCATCACCATGACCGTGCCCAGCATGGTGGCCATGGCGATCATCACGATGATGACCG
>NZ_JBNHGF010000207.1:0-4993 GCF_059091005.1 Arthrobacter sp. Y3223164 | reverse complement strand
GGCCGCCGCCGTCGTCGCCGTGGTGGCCGGCGCCGCAGGGCTGGCCCTGCCGGCGGGCTACGTCATCGAGACGCCCGGTCCTGCCATCAACACCATCGGTGAGGTTTCCGGCACCCCGCTGATCGAGGTTCCGGACCGCCCCACCTACGAGACTTCCGGCGCCCTGGACCTGACAACGGTGTACGTGGAGGGCGGGCCCAACTCGAACGTCAACATGCTGCAGGTCCTGGCCGCCTGGCTCCATCCCCAGCGCAGCGTCGCACCCGCCGACCTGGTCTACCCCCCGGACGTCACGCAGGACGACATCCAGCAGCAGAATGCGGCGCTGATGGCCTCGTCGCAGGAGTCCTCGATCGCGGCGGCCCTGACCCAGCTGGACGTGGAGTACTCGCAGACCCTCTCGGTGGCCGATTTCACCCCGGACGCGGCGGCGGCAGGAGTCTTGGAGCTGCAGGACGCGATCCGGACCATCAACGGCCGGCCGGTCACCGGCATCGAGGTGCTGCGCGAGGAGCTCAATGCCAGTGCCGGCGCCCCGGTCGAACTGGGCATCGCGCGCGACGGCCGCGAGGAAACCGTGGATGTGGCACCGCGGGCCAACGGCGACGGCGACTACCAGCTGGGCGTCCTGCTGGGCACCGAATTCGACTTTCCGTTCGAAGTGAAGATCCAACTGGACAACGTGGGCGGCCCCAGCGCGGGCATGATGTTCGCGCTGGGCATCATCGACACCCTGACGCCAGGCGAGATGACCGGCGGCAAACACTTCGCGGGGACCGGCACGATTGACGCCGAAGGCACCGTCGGGCCGATCGGCGGCATCCGGCAGAAAATGCTGGGCGCGCGGGAGGCCGGCGCCACCGTCTTCCTGGCGCCGGAGGCTAACTGCGCGCAGGTCGCCGGCCACGTTCCGGAGGGACTGCAGGTCGTGTCGGTGGCGACGCTGGACGACGCCGTCAAGGCCGTCACCGCGATCGGCGGCGGCGGCGACGCGGCCGCCCTGCCCGGCTGCAGCTGATTCGTTTCAGCTGCGACGCGGTCACATTCCGGCAACGGTGCCGGACCGTTCCCGCGCCGCGGTTCGCCGGGGCCGGTGTTGACAAGGCAGAATGGGAACGGAACCCTCCGAGACCGCCGTTCGTGGCATCTAGGGGGAGTGTCCCCGCAGCGGCGGTTTCGCCGTGATGCCACGCATGCAGACAACGAGGTAACGAGTGACGTTCGGACAAGACCGGTCTTACGGCGACCGGCCAACACCGCTTAACAGTCCTGGCAAGAAACGTTCCGCATTGGTGCCCACCCTCATCGTGGTGGCCGTCCTGGTGGTGGGCTTCGTCTTCTTCTCCCAGATCTACGCAGACATCCTCTGGTACAACCAGCTGGGCTACCTGGAAGTCATGCTTAAGGAAACCGGCACCAAGATCGCCATCTTCCTCATTGCCTTCCTGATCATGGGCCTTGCCGTCTACTTCAGCCTCCGGCTGGCATACCGTTCACGCCCGGTGTACGCGCCGGACAGCTCGCTGCAGGACAACCTTAACCGTTACCAGCAGCAGCTGGAGCCGGTGCGGCGCCTGCTGATGATCGGCATCCCGGTAGTGCTCGCCGGTTTCGCCGGCACCGCCGCCGCCTCGGCGTGGCAGACCGTCCTGCTGTTCTTCAACCAGCAGCCGTTCGGCCAGACCGATCCCCAGTTCGGCCTGGACTTCAGCTTCTACATGAACACCCTGCCGTTCCTCGGTTTCATTAACGGCTTCCTGATCAGCGTGGTGCTGATTGCCGGCATCGCCGGGCTGCTGACCCACTACCTCTACGGCGGGATCAGGCTAGAGGACAAGGGGTTCTTCGCCTCCACCGCGGCGAAGATCCATGTGGGAATCTTTGCCGCGCTGTTCCTCATCCTGCAGGGTGTCAACTACTGGCTGGACCGGTACGCCACCGTGCAGTCCAACGCCGGAAACTGGACCGGTGCGCTGTACACCGACGTCAACGCCGTGATTCCCACCAAGGCCATCCTCGCCGTCGCCGCCGTGCTGGTGGCCATCCTCTTCATCGTCTCGGCCTTCATCGGCCGCTGGCGGCTGCCGATCGTCGGCACGGCCATGCTTGTCGTCACCGCCATCCTCGCCGGCGGGGTCTACCCGTGGATCGTCCAGCGCTTCCAGGTGATCCCGAATGAGCAGGACGTCGAGGCCCCGTACATCGAACGCAACATCGCCCTGACCCGCCTGGCCTACGGCCTGGACGACGTCCAGACCATGAACTATGAAGCCGTCGTGGAGGCAGAAGCCGGCGCGCTGCGCGAGGACGCCGAAACCACGGCCAATATCCGCCTGCTGGATCCGAACCTGGTGTCGGACGCGTTCGCGCAGCTGGAACAGTTCCGCCAGTACTACCAGTTCGACGAGACGCTCAACGTGGACCGCTACACGGTCGACGGCGAGGTGCAGGACACCGTCATCGCCGTCCGCGAACTGAACACCGCGGGCGTGCCGGCCGGCTGGGTCAACGAGCACCTGCTCTACACCCACGGCTACGGCGTCGTCGCGGCCGCCGGCTCCCGCGTGGAGCCGGACGGCAAACCGTCGTTCATGCTCTCCGGGATCCCGTCGCAGGGCGTGTTGGGCGACGACTCGACCTACGAGCCCAGGATCTACTTCGGCGAAGCGTCTCCGGACTATTCGATCGTCGGTGCGCCCGAGGGCAGCACCCCGATCGAGATCGACCGGCCGCAGAGTGCCAATGCCGAAACCGATACCCGGAACACGTTCGACGGCGACGGCGGTCCCAACATCGGCAACTGGTTCAACCGGTTGGTCTACGCCCTGAAATTCCAGTCGACGGACCTGATGCTGTCGGACGCGGTCAATTCCGAATCGCAGATCCTCTACGACCGGGATCCGCGCCAGCGTATCGAAAAAGTCGCTCCGTACCTGACGGTGGACGGCAATGCCTACCCCGCCATCGTTGACGGCCGCGTGAAGTGGATCGTGGACGCCTACACCACCAGCGAGCACTTCCCGTACTCGACTCCGCAGCAACTGGAGTCGGCCACCATTGACTCCGGGACCACCGGGGGCGCCACGGTGGCGCTGCCGGCGGAGGAGGTCAACTACATCCGCAACGCCGTCAAGGCAACCGTGGACGCCTACGACGGGTCCGTGGACCTCTACGCCTGGGACGACCAGGATCCGCTGCTCAAGGCCTGGACGAACGTGTTCCCGACGACGATCAAGCCGTACAGCGAGATGTCGGCCGACCTGATGGCGCACGTCCGCTACCCGGAGGACCTGTTCAAGGTGCAGCGGGAGTTGCTCACCAGGTACCACGTGACCAACGTCAACCGCTTCTACGAGAACTCCGACGCCTGGAGTGTTCCCACGGATCCGACGCTGGGCGAGGGATCGACCGTCAAGCAGCCGCCGTACTACCTGTCGCTGCAGATGCCCAACCAGGACGCGGCGTCCTTCTCGCTCACCACCCCGTTCATTCCGTTCGCCGTTCCCGGCGAGCAGGCACGCAACGTGCTGTACGGGTTCCTTTCCGCCAACGCGGACGCCGGCACCGGCGAAGACGGCGTGAAGTCCGAGGACTACGGCACGCTGCGGTTGCTCGAACTGCCGCGCGACATCACCGTGCCCGGTCCGGGCCAGGCACAGAACCTGTTCAACTCGGACACCGAAGTGTCGCAGGCGCTGAACCTGCTGCGCCAGGGCGCTTCCGAGGTGAAGAACGGCAACCTGCTCAGCCTGCCGGTCGGCGGGGGCATGCTGTACGTGCAGCCGGTCTACGTCCAGTCCTCGGGCGCTTCCTCCTACCCGATCCTGCGCCGCGTGCTGGTGAGCTTCGGTGAGGAAGTCGGCTTCGCCCCGACGCTGTCCGAAGCATTGGACCAGGTGTTCCAAGGCGATTCGGGCGCCACCACCGGCGACGAAGAAAACGTCGGGGAGACACCGGCGACGCCGGACGCACCGGAGACCAGTGCCGAGGAGGACCTGCAGGCGGCCCTGCAGGCCGCGCGCACCGCGATCCAGGAGGGACAGGCCGCGCTGGCGGAGGGCGACTTCGCCGCCTACGGCGAAGCCCAGGAGCGGCTCCAGGCGGCGCTGCAGGACGCCATCGACGCCGAGGCAGCGATCTCCGGCGCCGCCCCCGAAGGCGGAGCGAACGGGGCAACGGAGCAGCCTTCTCCGGAGGCGACCGAGGGCAACTGACCGATTTGCTTCGCTACCCCGCGGCCGGTAATGTATTCACTGCGCCGCGGGGTGGAGCAGTTCGGTAGCTCGCTGGGCTCATAACCCAGAGGTCAGAGGTTCAAATCCTCTCCCCGCAACCAAGAGCAAGGGCCCCGTCCGATGTCATGTCGGGCGGGGCTTTTGCGTGCCCCGATGCCGCAAGCCGGACCGGCTGTGCCCGGGGTGCCGCAAGCCGGACCGGCGTGCCTGGGCCGCAAGCCCCGGGCCGCGAGCCAGGCGGGTTAGTGCCCGAGGCCACAACCCCGACCGGTAGTATGGTTTCACCCGTCCCCGATTTTCCCTCGGAAAGATCGTTGTTGTCCCATGCTGGAATCAGTGAGCAGCTACGCCCTGGCCGCCGGAGCGGCAGCCCTGTTCAACCCCTGCAGCCTGCTCCTGTTGCCGGCGTGGCTCCTGATGGCCGCCGGCAGCAGCTGGCACAGCACGGCCGCTGACGCCGTGCGCCGGTCCGCCGTGACGGCTCTTGTCTTGACCGGCGGCTACACGACGTCGTTCTCGTTGGCGCTCCTGGCGGCAGGTAATCCGGCGACCCATGCCGGGGCCCTGGCCTACATTTCGGCCGGGACCGGGATGTTGTTGGTCCTGCTCGCGTCCTTCCTGGTGGCCGGCGGGCGGGTCCGGCTGTTGCAGGCAGCGGCGGCGGGAGGCGGAGCGTTCGTCCGGCTCAGCGCGATGGCTGTTGCCGGTGCGGTGATCGGGCTGGCCTCGCTCGCGCCACAGCTGCCGGAATTGCTGGC
>NZ_JBNHGF010000206.1:0-5052 GCF_059091005.1 Arthrobacter sp. Y3223164 | reverse complement strand
GTGACGTCGAAGGCCCGGGCGTGGATCCGGTCTGCGCCGAACTCCGCGGCCAGCTCCGCGCGGGTGCCTTCCAGCCGTTCCTCATCCAGTCCGTTGAGCACCACGACGGCGCCCGCGGCGGCGAGCCCGCGGGCGATCGCCTTGCCGATCCCGCGGCTGGAACCGGTCACCAGCGCCACCCGCGAGGAAATGTCGAACATGTTCACAGTCATTACTCTCCAAATGCGGACGGGACGGCCGCAGCCGCCCCGTCCATGTTGCCCAAGGTTGTACTAGAAAGAGGTGGCGATCAGGTAGATGGCCAGTGCGAGGACAAAGCCGACGATGCCCACCAGCGCCTGGCCCACCGTCCAGGTCTTCAGCGTTGTCTTGGTGTCCATCTGGAAGAACCGGCTGACCAGCCAGAAGCCCGAGTCGTTCACGTGGCCGGCGAACACCGAGCCGGCGGCCAGCGCCAGCACGATGGCGGCCAGTTCCACCGGGTTGAAGTCCGGGTTGCCCATGACGACCGGCTGGACCAGCGCGGCCGCGGTGGTCAGCGCGACCGTCGCGGAGCCCTGGGCCACGCGGACGACGGCGGCAATCACGAAGCCGGCGACGATGATCGGCAGCCCGATCGCGTCCAGCGAGCTGGCGATGGCGTTGCCGATGCCGCTCGAGCGCAGCACGCCGCCGAACATTCCGCCGGCGCCGGTGATCAGGATAATCGAGCAGACCGGGCCCAGGGCACTGTCCACCACGGTTTCCACGAGGCTGTGCTTCTTGCCCTGGCGGTGGCCCAGCAGCCACATGGCCAGGAGCACGGTGATCAGCAGGGCGATCGGGGTTTCACCGAGCGTCCGCAAAACCTGCACCCAGGTGTCCTCCAGCGAGACAACCTCGGCGGTGGCGAGCATGTTCAGGCCGGTGTTGAGGAAGATCAGCAGCAGCGGCAGCAGCAGCAGGAAGAAGATGGTGCCCAGCTTCGGGGCGGAGCGGAATTCGTTCTCCACCGAGCCCTTCGGGGCATCGAGGATGTCCGGCACGGCGATGTTGAACCGGCGGCCCAGGAAGTGGCCGAACAGGTAGCCCACCAGGTACCAGGTCGGGATGGCAATGACGAGGCCGAGGATCAGGACCAGCCCGACGTCGGCGCCCAGCAGGCCGGTGGCGGCCACGGGACCGGGGTGCGGCGGCACGAAGATGTGCATGACGGAGAAGGCGGTGGCTGCGGGGAACGCATAAGTGAGCAGCGATCCCCCGAGGCGTCGTGCCACGGTGAAGATGATCGGCAGCATGACCACGAGGCCCGCGTCGAAGAAGATCGGGAAACCGAACAGCAGCGACGCCACGGACAGCGCAAGCGGCGCGCGCTTCTCGCCGAACTTGTTGATCAACGCCTGCGTCATGACGTCCGCACCGCCGGAGACCTCCAGCATGCGGCCGAGCATGGCGCCCAGGCCGACCAGCAGGGCCACGCTGGCCAAGGTTCCGCCGAAGCCGCCCAACAGCGTCGGCATAATGTCTGCGGCCGGAATGCCGGTGGCCACCGCGGTGAGCACGCTGACAATAATCAGCGACAGGAAAGCGTGCACGCGGAACCGCATGATCAGCACCAGCAGCAGCGCGATGGCTGCTACGGCGACCAGCAGGAGTCCCGCCGTGCCCAACGTCCAGTTGAGCTCGAGTTCGGTCATCATTGTCCTTCGTTGTATCGGACGGTCGCCCAACGGGTTATCGGGTCAACCGTTTCAGTTATTTGGCTCAGTTGTTTCCCGCCTGCCGGCGCTAGCTTCCCGCCGGGTGGGCCGGGTCCTGCAGGTAGTGCTCCACCAGCACCGCGATCCGCTCGGGGGAATCGGTGACGGAGACCTCAAGGCCTGCCTCGTCGTCGCCGAGCGGTTCCAGCGTCTGGAACTGCGAATCCAGCAGTGTCGGGGGCATGTATTCGTGGTCGCGCCCGCTGATCCGCTCGGCAATCAGTTCCTGGCTGCCGGTGAGGTGAATGAACCGGGTCTGCGGCGCGAAGGAGCGGATGAGGTCGCGGTAGCTGCGCTTCAGCGCCGAGCATGCGACGACGGCGGTGGTTCCCTCGGCCAGTTTTTCTGCCATGACCTTGCCGATGGCGCTCAGCCAGGGGTGGCGGTCGGCGTCCGTCAACGGCTGGCCGGAGGCCATCTTTTCCTTGTTCGCCGCGCTGTGCAGGTCATCGCCGTCGATGAACTCAAGGCCGAGGTGCCGGGCGACCGCGCTGCCCACCGTGGATTTTCCGCATCCTTGGACGCCCATGACCACCAGCGGGGGATATTGCAGGGACATGGGCAGAACTCCTCAGACGCATCATTACATCTGATTTGGTGACCAATCTCTCGTCAATAAATCAGATTTATCCGGATCAAAGTACCACCGGCGGAGAGGCTCCGGCAAAACCGCAACCTTCCGTCGTCGACGGCGGCGATAACGAATCGGCCCTCGCTTGGCCCCGGCCCATACCCCCGGCGGGCATCCCGAGACTACATTTGTCTTATACGGTGTCCGGCGCGGCACCGGCTGCGGTGCCGCGGAGCCCGAGGAGGTCGGAATGTCTCTATCGGATGACGAACGGCAGCGCCTGGACAGGCTGGGGCAGCAACTGCAGAACGACGACCCGCGCTTGGCCCGCTCCCTGTCGGCCCGCGGCGTGCTGGTCTTCGGCCACGTCGTCGGGGCGGCGACCCTGCTGGCCCTGGCCGGCGCGCTCCTGCTGTTCATCGGCATAGCGGGGAATGCGCTGGTTCTGGCCATGCTGGGCCTCATCTGCCTCGCCGCGGGCGCCATCCGCGGTTGCGCCGATTTCGTGTCCCGCCACCGGCGCGGGTGAGAGCTGCCGCAGCAGCCACCTCGGCCTGGAGAATGCGAACCACGTCACTTTCGTTACCTCGCCATGTCACAGGGACGGTGCCCTAACACACCCCTTGATGTACTTTTGCTCAAGCGCGTTCATCGGGAACCGTGCACCCGCACGAGAAGAATGCCGCGGACGAGTTCGATTCAAAGGTGAAAGAGGTCTCCTGTGACACAGGATCAGATGGAAGCGGTCGCAGTCGCAGCGCAGCAGCAGCAACCGGTCCGCAAATCGGCAGGGCACATTATTGTCGATTCATTGATGGCGCACGGCGTCGAACGCACGTACGTGGTTCCCGGCGAGAGCTACCTGGAAGTGTTGGACGGGCTCCACACTTCCAGCATCGACACCATCGTCTGCCGCCATGAGGGCGGCGCGGCCTACATGGCCGAGACGGACGGAAAGATGAACCAGCGGCCCGGCATCGCCATGGTCACCCGCGGGCCCGGCGCGGCCAACGCACACGTTGGCCTCCACACCGCCTGGCAGGACTCCACGCCCATGGTGCTGTTCGTGGGCCTGATCCCCTTCGAGCATCGTGACCGCGAAGCCTTCCAGGAATTCGACATCAAATCCTGGTTCGACACCGGCGCCAAACGGGTCATGGTGCTGGACCACCCCGAGCGGGCCTCGGAAATCGTCGCCGAGGCCATGTTTGCCGCCATGAGCGGGCGGCCTGGACCCGTCGTCGTCGGTCTTCCCGAAGACGTCATCCGCGAAGAAGTGGACGCCACGCTGCACCCGGTCATCCCGGTGGCGCAGGGCGGCATGACGGTCACGGACTGGAAGGCGCTCAAGACCGCGCTGAAGGACGCCGAAAAGCCGCTGTTCGTCGTCGGCGGCAATGACTGGACCCAGGAAGGGTCCAGCGCACTCACGACGTGGCTCGAAGAGCACAACATCGCGGCGGCCGTCGAATGGCGCTGCGAGGGCACCATCCCCTTCGACTCCCCCTCCTACGTGGGCCCGATTGGCTACGGCCGGCCGAAGCCCACCTACGACCTGCTCGAGGAAACCGACCTGCTGGTCTTCGTCGGCACCGTCCCGGGCGATGTCATCACCGACGGCTTCCTGGTCCGGCAGGACTGGTCGAAGAAGAACTTCCTGGTCACCATCGACCCGTCGCTGCGGGGCCGCTCCGGCCCCGTCTCCTACCAGATCGTGGCCAAGCCTGATGTCTTTGTCCGCGACCTGGTCATGATGGACCTGCCGGTGAAGGAAGAGTGGAAAGACTTCACCCAGCGCATGCGCGGCGAGCAGGTCAAGTTCGCCGCCCTGCCGCCGGCCGAGCCCGGCGAGGGGCCCGCCCGGATGGACACCTTGATGGCCAATCTGGTCGCGGGCTTGCCGCGCGACGCCATGGTCACCCTCGGAGCCGGCGAGCACACCAACTGGGCGCACCGCTACTTCCCCACGCACGACTACGGCTCCATGCTGTCGGCCCGCAACGGTTCCATGGGATACTCCGTCCCCTCGGCCATCGCCGCCTCGCTGGCCCACCCGGGACGGCGCGTGGTGACCATCGCCGGCGACGGCGAGTTCCTGATGAACGGGCAGGAACTGGCGACCGCCGCCCAGTACGGTGCCACTCCGCTGGTCATCGTCATGGACAACCAGGAATACGGCACCATCCGCACCCACCAGGAACGCTGGTACCCCGAGCGCATCTCCGGCACCCAGCTGAAGAATCCCGACTTCGCCCTGATGGCCCAGGCCTTCGGCGGCTTCGGGGTGAAGGTCGAGAAGGATGCGGACGTTCCCGCCGCCCTCGAAGCTGCCCTTAAGGCCATCGACGAGGACAAGACCTTCGCCCTGATCCACTTGGTGGTCGAACAGCGGGTCAAGGCCTACTGACACCCGTCAGCCGGTCGCAGGCGGGTGGCCGGGGCGTAATGCCCCGGCCACCGGCGTTTACCGTGAAAAATGTTTCTCCCGAAAAATCACGAAAGCGTAACCTTTCACCCTCTTCCTTCGATTAGTCAGGTGTAAGGGCGCGCCGCAGTAGCAGTACCGCGGCCGTGCCGAGCAACCTTTTGAGGAGATCCATGTCGAACCGTTTCCGCACCCTGAGCCTGCCCGCCAAGGGAGCCGCCCTGGCCGCCGTCATCGCCGTGGGAGGCGCCGGAGCCGCCGTGGCAGCACCCGCCCTGACCGCCGTCGGCAATTCGGAGACCGCGGTCACCACGCCG
>NZ_JBNHGF010000205.1:0-5076 GCF_059091005.1 Arthrobacter sp. Y3223164 | reverse complement strand
GGTCGGTCACGGCGGCTCTGACCAGGTCGGCCACGGCGGCGCTGACCAGGTCGGCCACGGCGGCGCTGACCAGGTCGGCACTAAACTTCGCCGGCGCGGCCGCCCAGCAACGCGGCCATGGCGTTCCACTCGGAGATCTTGCACCCGTCGGTGAGGGAGAAGTGCTTGTTAACCTCGCGGCCGTTGAAGGTGCCGGTGACGTGGGCCTGCTGCGGACCGCCGTATTGCTGGGTGCAGAGGCGGTTGGGATCGGGCAGTTCGAAGAAGACCTTGTCCCCGTGCTTGGCCAGCGCCGCGCAAGCGCCCTCCGGGTCCCTGACCGTGGAGCCTTCGGCGGGATGGGAATCCCGGCACACCAGCAGTTGCTCAAGCCGGGCGGTGCTGTCGGCGGAGGTCAGCATGATGGACAGTTCGGCATCCACGGCCACGCCTTTCTGGTCGTCCGTCGGGGGTTCCGAGGGAGCGGGTTCCGACGGGGAAGGGGTCCCCTCGTCGCCCGGGGAAGGGGCCCCGCCGTCGCCCGGGGAAGCGGGAACGGCGATGCCGGGGGAAGGCTGCGGCTGGTCGCCCTGGCCGCAGGCCGCCAGCCATGGCAGGAAGAGCAGGCAGGAAAGGAGCACCGCCGCTTGGCGGCAACGGCCCCGCCGCCGCCCTGGACGCTCCGCCTCAACGGCCATGGTCAGTCCTCCGTTCGAGTCTTTCCCGGAGCGGAGTGACGCGCGCCCGCACGGTGCGACGACGAGTTCCCCTCCGTCCCGCGGTCCGGCACATTAGGCGCCTTGAGCACATCCAGTGCCTCCAGCACGTCCAGGGCTTCCAGGAGCCGGAGGCGCAGCGCCTGCGCCTCTTCGGCAAACGCCCGCTGGGCCGCCACGTACTGGGCGCGGCCCTCGGTGGTCTCGATCCTGACCGGTTCGTAGCCCCAGCCCGAGAGGTCGTAGGGCGAGGCCCGCATGTCCAGCTCGCGGATCCGCCAGGACAGCTCGAAGCAGTCCATCACCAGTTCGCTGGGCAGCGCCGGGGCCAGCTTGTACGCCCACTTGTACAGGTCCATGTTGGCGTGCAGGCAGCCGGGCTGTTCCATCTGCCGCTGGTTTTCCCGGGTGGGCTGCAGCGTGTTCAGCGGTATGGCCTGCGGCGTGTAAAACCGGAAGGCGTCGAAGTGCGAGCAGTTGATCCGGCTGCCCTCCACCACCTGATCCGTTCCCTCCGCGCCGAGCCGCAGCTCCAGGTAGTCGTGCCGGACGCCGTTGAGCCGTGACTTGTAGGCCATGGCCCACTCGTGCAGCCCGAAGCAGCCGAACCGGGCCGGCCGCGACGCGGCGCCGGCCAGGATTTCCCGCGAAAACGCCACCGCCGTTCCCCGCGCCGCCAGGAAGGCTTCGGCGTCGAAGGTGACGGCACCGGCGTCGTGCTCCACTCCCGTGGCGCGGCACTCGGCGGCGGTCAGCGCCCGGTAAAACTTCCACCCGCGGCGCTCGCCGGCGCCGTCGCCGGTCAACATTACGCCAGCGCCGGGATGCCAGCGCGCCAGCTGCCCCGGCTTAAGGCTGTAATACGTGAAGAGGAAGTCTTCCACCGGGTGTTTCAGCCCGGCCGAGCGGCGCTGCAGGTAGGGCTGGGTGAAGCGCTCGGCGCGCTCGCCGTGGGCCCGGGCGCGCGGCAGCCACTGCTCCGGTTCGAGCACCCGGAGCCGGTCGAGGAGAACCTGCGGCGCCATGGTTCCATTGTCCCAGCCGCCGCGTCAGATTGGCACCCGGCTTATAGCACCGCCGGCCCCGGCAGGGAAGTACGCGCAGGGAATTTCCGCGGCGGCGCACCCAAGAAGGGTGAAACGGTTCTTTCAGACCTTCCGGTGCGGTACTTTGATCCCACAGACGCACCATGTGGCTGTTGTCACAGATGGGGATGGGGCCGGCCTCGCACGCCGGGGAAATCCAATACCCTGCGGCCGCACGGCCTGCAGGATAGGCATTCGGCTGCGTCTGCGGGCCGACCAAAGCGGTCGCGCCCACCGGATGAAAGGCATTTCCTTCTCATGACACAGCAAAGCAGCAGCTTTGTGCACCGGCAGGGATTGCGCTCTGCCGCGGCACTCGCACTGGGGATACCGCTGATCCTCTCCGGGCTCGCCGGCCCGGCGGCGGCCGCACCCGCCGACCTCGCCCGCACCATCACCTCGAATCCGGACGGGCAGCAGGCCGTCTACGAGGACGGCCGCTACATCGTGATGCTCTCCGGCGACCCGCTGGCCACCTATGAGGGCGGCGTGTCCGGCATCGCGGCAACGAAGCCCGCGCCGGGCGAAAAGCTGAACGGAAACAGCGCCAACGCCAAGAAGTACCGGGCACACCTGCAGGAGCAGCAGAACGACGTCGCCGCCTCCCAGGGCGTCAAGATCGGGAAGAGCTTCACGACGGCGGTGAACGGCTTCGCGGCGGAGTTGACCGGGCTGCAGGCAGCCGAGCTGGCCAAGAAGCCGGGCGTGGCGGCGGTAGCTCCGGACGAGCAGCACCACCCGGACTACTCCAGCACCGATTTCCTGGACCTGCCCGGCGGCAACGGCGTCTGGGCCGAACAGTATGGCGGCGCACAAAACGCCGGCAAGGGAACCGTGGTCGGCGTGATCGACACCGGCTACTACCCGGACAGCGACTTCCTGGCCGGCGAAGAGGTCAAGCCGCTGACCGGCAAGGCCAAGGTCGGCGAACCGTACCTGACGCCGGATGGCAAGATCGCCATGCTCAAGGCAGACGGCAGCACGTTCCTGGGCGAATGCCAGCCGGGCCAGGAAGGCTCCGGATTCGACGGCACCGAATGCAACTCCAAGGTGCTCAGCGCCCGCTACTACGCCGACGACTTCCTGGCCTACGTGCCGCCGGAAGACAGGCACCCGCAGGAGTCCATCTCCCCGCTGGACATCGCCAGCCACGGCACCCACACCGCCACCACGGCCGCCGGCAACAGCGGCGTGACGCAGACCGTTGACGGCCGCGACTTCGGCACCGGCAACGGCGTGGCTCCGGCCGCCAAGGTCGCCGTCTACAAGATCTGCTGGGAGGACAACGACGACGCCACCGGCGGCTGCTACACCTCGGCCTCCGTGTCCGCGATCGAGCAGGCCATCCTCGACGGCGTCGACGTGCTGAACTACTCCATCTCCGGCAACAACAACTCCGTCCTGGACCCGGTGTCGGTGGCGTTCCTGAGCGCGGCCGAGGTGGGCGTTTTCGTTTCCGCCTCCGCCGGCAACGCGGGTCCGGCTCCCGCCACCGTCAACCACAGCGCGCCCTGGGTGACCACTGTGGCCGCCAGCACGTTCTCCAACGAACTGCAGGGCACCGTGGAACTCTCGGACGGCACCAAGTACCGCGGCACGTCCATCATGAACCGCGAGGTTCCGCAGACTGCGCTGATCCTTTCCGCGCAGGCCGGTGCGGCCGGCGCCACCGGTGACGAAGCACGCTTGTGCTACCCCGGCAAGCTTGATCCGGCCAAGGTCGAAGGCAAGATCGTCATCTGCGACCGCGGCGTGATCGCCCGCGCGGACAAATCGGTCGCCGTCGAGCAGGCCGGCGGTGTCGGCATGGTGCTCGTCAACGTGACCCCCGGGTCGCTCGACCTGGACCTGCATGCCGTCCCCACCGTGCACATCGACGACCCGTCCATCAAGGACAAGGTCGCCGCGGACCCGTCGCTGACCGCGGCGCTGCGCGACCGTGACACCACGGGGCTGCCGCAGAGCCCGGTCCCGCAGGTCGCCGAGTTCTCCTCGCGCGGTCCGTCCACGGCGGTGGACTCGAACCTGCTGAAGCCGGACGTCACGGCCCCCGGCGTGAACGTGCTCGCCGGAGTTTCCCCGGTAGTTGGCGGCGAGACCAGCGGCTTTATGTCCGGCACCTCGATGGCCGCGCCGCACGTAGCCGGCCTCGGCGCGCTGCTGCTGGCCAAGAACCCCAAGTGGTCCCCGGCCACCGTGAAGTCGGCGATGATGACCACCGCCGGCGACCTGGTCACGGAAGACGGCTCGGTGAACGAAGACCGCTTCGCCACCGGCGCCGGCCACGTGGATACCGCCCGGATGGGCGATCCCGGCCTGGCCTACGATGCCGATATCAACGACTGGCTCGGCTTCATCCAGGGCACAGGCCTGGACCTGGGCCTGAAGAAGCGGGACACCGTCGAGTCCAAGGACATCAACGTGCCGTCGTTCGCCCTCGGGAAGCTGGCCGGAAAGGTCACCGTGGAGCGCACGCTCACAGCCCTGAAGCCCGGCACCTACACGGCGGCCGTGGACCTGCCGGGCGTGAACGTGAAGGTCTCGCCCGCGAAGCTGACCTTCAAGAAGGCCGGCCAGGAACGCACGTTCAAGGTCACCTTCGAGAATGCGGATGCGCCGCTGGATCAGTTCACCATGGGTGAGCTGGTCTGGACGGAAGAGGCCAAGGGCTCCGGCCAGCACGCGGTCGTCTCGCCGATCGCCGTCCGGCCGGTCACCGCGGTGGCTCCCGCCAGCGTCGCGTTCGCTTCCGACGGCGGCGACGGCTCGGGCACGATCGAGGTCACCTCGGGCACCAACTCGCCGATCGACGTCGCGGTCGAGGGCCTGGCCAAGGCCAACGCCACCGCAGTGGAGAAGGTCCCTGGCCAGCCCGCCGTGATCGGTTCCAACGGCAGCACCGGATTCGCCCCGCAGGCGGTGCCGGCGGGTGCCACGCTGGCGCAGTTCTCCATCACCGCGGCCGACCCGGGGGCAGACTGGGATCTGTATGTCTACACCCCAGCCGGTACCGTAATCTCCGCGGCCACTGCGTCGGCGAGCGAGTCCCTGGCCATCAACAATCCGGCCCCGGGCACGTACTATGCCATCGCGCACCTGTACAGCAGCCCGGACGGCAAGGCGAGCAAGGGGACCATCGACGCGGTTGCGCTGAGCGGTGACGCCGGCAACCTGACGGTCAGCCCGGATCCGCTGCAGCTGGCCAACGGCGAGACCGGCACGGTAACCGCCGCCTGGTCCGGCCTGGCAGCCGGCAGCTGGGTCGGCCTGATCAAGTTCGGCGACGGCGCGGCCAC
>NZ_JBNHGF010000204.1:0-5116 GCF_059091005.1 Arthrobacter sp. Y3223164 | reverse complement strand
AGAAGTAGGTGCAGGAGGCACTGTGCGGTTCTGTGGTAGCCGGGGCCCGCCGGGATTGTCCACCAGCACCACGGAGCCGCCGACACTGCGCACGATCACCGCGACGGTGTCCCGCCGCTTTCCGGGCTGGCCGTCGTCGTCGCCGCGTGCCTGCTCTGCCACAAAACTCCTTCGCTGCGCTGCCGCCGGTGGCCGGTTGTCGCCGAGCGAATGGGCCGCCCGTGCAGAGAAGCCGCGTAATCCGCCGGTCCGTGTCCCCCCGTTGAAACGATTCGACAACCAGCTTACCTTCCGGAGGATGGAAAGCGCGGCGCGGCGTGGATAAGCGCCCCCGCCGGCGGAATGGCAAATGCCCCGCCGAGAATCGACGGGGCATTTATCTGCAGCGGTACAGCCTTCGCGGTAGGCCTTCGCGGTAGGCCTTCGCGGTAGGCCTTGGCGGCTACAGCTTCGGGGCTACTTGCCGAGGAACTTTTCGAATCCCTTGGGCAGGTTCAGCGCCGACGGGTCGAAGTCCTGCCCGTCCTGCGGGACGCCGAAGGCGCTTCCGGCGGGAACGGAGGCCTTGTTCTTCCGGCGTTCCTCGGCCTCGCGCAGCTCCTGTGCCGCCTTGGCCGGGTTGCCGGAGCGGGCCTTCTTCTTGCCCTTCGCGGTTTGCTGCTTCTTCCGGGCGCCACCGAAGCCACCCGGCCCGGCCACGCCCGGCATACCCGGGATGCCGCCGCCCTGGGCCATCTTCTTCATCATCTTCTGGGCCTGGCCGAAACGCTCCAGCAGGCCGTTGACCTCGGACACGTGCACGCCGGAGCCCTTGGCGATGCGGGCTCGGCGGGAGCCGTTGATGATCTTCGGGGCAACGCGCTCGTGCGGGGTCATCGACCGGACGATGGCCTCCACGCGGTCGATTTCCCGTTCATCGAAGTTCTCCAGCTGCTGGCGCATGTTGGCGGCGCCGGGCATCATCATGAGCATCTTCTTCATCGAGCCCATTTTTCGGATCTGCTGCATCTGGGCGAGGAAGTCGTCCAGGGTGAAGTCTTCCTGGTCGGCGAACTTCTGCGCCATCCGCTCGGCTTCGCCCTTGTCCCAGGACTTCTCCGCCTGCTCGATCAGGGTGAGCATGTCGCCCATGTCGAGGATGCGGTTGGCCATCCGGTCCGGGTGGAAGATCTCGAAGTCGTCCAGGTTTTCGCCGGTGGAAGCGAACATCACCGGTTTGCCGGTCACCGACGCGACGGAGAGCGCCGCGCCGCCGCGCGCATCGCCGTCGAGCTTGGAGAGGACAACGCCGGTGAAATTGACGCCTTCGTTGAACGCCTGCGCGGTTTTGACCGCGTCCTGGCCGATCATCGCGTCGATCACGAAGAGGACTTCGTCCGGGTTGACGGCGGCGCGGATGTCAGCTGCCTGCTGCATCATCTCGGCATCGACGCCGAGTCGGCCGGCGGTGTCCACGATGACGACGTCGTACAGCTTTTGCCGCGCCTCGGCCACGCCGTCGCGGGCCACGGCCACCGGATCGCCGGTAACGGCGTCGAACTCGGACTGCACGCCCGGGTGCGGGGCGTAGACCGGCACGCCGGCGCGCTGGCCGTTAACCTGGAGCTGGGTCACGGCATTGGGCCGCTGCAGGTCGGCCGCCACCAGCAGCGGGCTGTGGCCCTGGCCCTTGAGCCACTTGGACAGCTTGCCCGCCAGGGTGGTCTTGCCGGCACCCTGCAGGCCGGCAAGCATGATCACCGTCGGCGGGGTCTTGGCCAGCTTGATGCGCCGGGTCTCCCCGCCGAGGATCTTGACCAGCTCGTCGTTGACGATCTTGACGACCTGCTGCGCCGGGTTCAGGGCCGCGGAGACCTCTTCGCTGAGCGCGCGTTCCTTCACGTGGGCCGCGAACTCGCGCACCACGGGCACCGCGACGTCGGCGTCGAGCAGGGCTCGCCGGATTTCGCGAACGGTGGCGTCGACGTCGGCCTCAGACAGCCGTCCCTTGCCGCGCAGATTCTTGAAGGTCGAGGCCAACCGGTCAGAGAGTGAATTGAACACGCGCCGTGTCTACTTTCGTCGATCTGGTTCACAGTCCCCGGGCCGCGCCGGAGTTCAGCACTTAAGGGTATCAACTGGCGGTGGCAGCAGTCGCGCCGGAAATCGCGACGATGCAGCCGTCGGCTCATATCCCGCTGAGGCACCGCGGCAAGGAGGAACGCCGGTGGGGTCCGAAGCTCGCCGGCCCATGGACCGTTCCCCCTGCCGTACAGCCGTGGCAAGGTGGGAACGTGAGCGTTGAACAGACCCAGACACAGGAAAAGACCCAGCCCGAGGACGTGTCCGCCCCCGCAGCCGAGGGGCCGCTGCAGATCCGGACGTTGCTGATTTTGGGAGCTTCCGGCGATCTGACCGGCCGGCTGCTGCTGCCCGGGCTGGGCAAATTGATCGCGCAAGGCAGGACCAGCGGACTGAAAGTAGTGGGCGCCGGCTCGGATGACTGGGACGAGGGCAGGTGGCAGGAACGCGTCCGCGGCGCCTTTGATTCCTGCGCGGTGGACGCGAACGACGACGGACGGCGGCAACTGCGCGACGTCCAGGAAAACACGCGGTACCACTCGGTGGACGTGACGGCGGAGGGCGCACTGGCGGAATTGCTGGCCGCGCTGGATGGCCCGGTGGCCGTGTTCTTTGCCCTGCCGCCCGCGGTCAGCCAGAAAGCCTGCGAGCTTCTCCGGCCCGAGGACGTGCCGGAGGGAACACGGCTGGTGTTGGAAAAGCCGTTCGGCTCCAGCCGTGAATCGGCCGCATCGCTGAACAAGACGCTGTTGAAGCTGGTGCCGGAGGACCATATCCATCGGGTGGACCACTTCCTGGGCAAGGCAACGGTCTTCAACATCCTCGGCCTGCGCTTCGCCAACCGCCTGCTGGAGCCGCTGCTCAGCAATGAACATGTGGCGAAAGTCGAGATCTTCTACGATGAGGGGCTGGCCTTGGAGGGTCGTGCCCGTTACTACGACGGGGCCGGCGCGCTGCGTGACATGATCCAAAGCCACTTGTTGCAGGTGATGGCGCTGACCGCCCTCAACGCCCCGGCCACCATCCATGAGCGGGACCTGCGCGACCATATCGGCAGCGTCCTGCGCGCAAGCAGCGTCAACCCGGATTTCGGCAAGAGCACTCGACGTGCCCGCTACACCGCCGGCAGGATCGGCGACCGCGACATCCCGGACTACGCCGACGAACAGGGCGTGGACCCGGCCAAGAAGACCGAAACCCTGGCCGAGGTTGAAGTCTCGATCAACAACTCCCGGTGGTCCGGCGTGCCGTTCATCCTCCGCTCGGGCAAGGCTTTGGGCAAGCCGCAGAAGGAAGTAATCATCACCTTTAGGCCGGTCAACCACCTGCCGACGGGCTTTAAGGGCATCGACGCCCCGACGCGGCTGCGGATCGGGCTCGGACCCGAAACCCTTCAACTTGAGATCGATGTGAACGGTCCCGGGGACATCTTCACTCTGGACCGGGCGGTCATGAGCGCCGACCTGCACTCGGCCGATCTGTTGCCCTACGGCGAAGTGTTGGAAGGCGTGCTGCGCGGCGACCCGCTCCTGTCCGTCCGCGGGGATACCGCCGAGGAGTGCTGGCGGATAGTCGAGCCCGTGCTGAAGGCCTGGGAAAAAGACGAAGTGCCGCTGGAAGAGTACGAAGCGGGCAGCAACGGTCCGGCCGGTTGGTCAACTTCCCGGAGCGACAGGCCGCTCCCCTAGCGTAAATAAGGCCGCCAATTACCTGGAACGGTGGCGGGGCGTCTAGAACGGTGGCGAGGTGTTGTCCCATGGGCCGTCCCTGGCTTCGTCGCCGCCGGTGTCGCCCTCGCCGCGGGTACAGTCCCGGGGACTTTTGGCCCCGTTAACTCCGTTTTCCGTGGCTTCTTCTGCGCCGGGTGTTGCGGGGAGCGTGAGTGTCCAGCCTAGGTCGGGGTTGGTGGTGTGGGTGTGGCCGGAGCGGGTGGTGAAGTGGAGGGTCCCGTCGGGGTCTTGGGTGACGGTTCCGCCGCCGTGGTGTTTGGTTTTGTGCCCGGGTTTGCATCTGGCGCTGAGATTTTCCATGACTGTTGTGCCGCCGTCTTCCCAGGCGATGGTGTGGTCGATGTCGCAGTGGTCGGCGGGGACGGTGCAGCCGTAGTCGCGGCAGTGGCGGTCGCGTAGCCGGACGAGGCGTTTGAGCCATTCGGGCGGGGTGCGCAGGTCTTTGGCGACGGCGGCTGCCTTGCCATAGTCATCGGTGAGCACGATCAACCAGGATTTGGCGAGCGCGGCAAGGTCGCGGGTCATGCCCGGCGGGATCGGCCCGTAGCCGGTGAGGTCGCCGGGGTCTTCGGCGAGCCGGAGCAGGGTGTGCAGGGGCGCGGTGACGGCGACGGAGGCGGTCACGTTCCCGCCCCCGCAGGTGCAGGGACCCTGCCCTGCCGTCCCTCCGGCTGCCGTGTTTCGGGCGGTGCACGCCGCAACGTCCGCGTCCGGGATTTCTGGGCCGGTTTTCTCGGGGGCGCCAGGTGGAGCGGCTGCCGTTGTCATTGCCGTTGCGTTCGTTACAGAGCCGAGCACGGTCCCGGATCCGGCAGCAGTTCCGGAACGGCTTGCTGCTCTCGGTCCGGCTGATGCTTGGGTGGCCGCTGTTCCGCAGTTGTCGGTGGCCGTCTGGGTGGCGGCTGTGTCGCCGGCGGCGGTTCCGGCGGCTGTTTCGTCGGCGGCGGTTCCTCTGGTTGTGGCGGGCTGGTAGGCGTGGCCGGGGTAGCGCAGGAGCATGTCGGTGAACACGTCGGCGCGGAGTTGGCCCAGGGTGCGGGTTTCGTCGACGGTTTGGAGTTTGCGGGCGTGGGCCTGCATCAGGTTGTAGGCGAGCAGGGCTTTGTCGGCGCTGGTGCGGATGTAGAGGTCGGCCATCCCGTCGTCCTGGGGCTGGTAGTGGACGGTGCGGCGTTCCATCGCGGCGCGGTGCCGGGTCTCGAGGGGTTCGGGGTGCAGCCGGTCGCGGACTGTGCGGGCCCTGGCCTGGACGGATTCCAGGGTGATAATTTCGGCGCCGGGAACAACGCGGGCTTCGTAGCCGGCCAGGGCCTCGGGCGGCAGGC
>NZ_JBNHGF010000203.1:0-5121 GCF_059091005.1 Arthrobacter sp. Y3223164 | reverse complement strand
GCGACGCCGGGGGAGGGCGGCCGCCCGCCGCTCCGGCCGGGTGTGTCCGGGCCGCGGAGTTCCGCCTGCTTGTCGACCGTGAGGGTCACGTGACCGCTCCTGTTCCCACCGGATCGATCCGGCCGACCAGGTCGAAGTGCGCCCAGGCCGCCGGCAGCGAGGCCTTGGGGCTGACCGCCACAGTCCGCCAGCCGCCCGCACGCAACACGTCCATCGTCGCCCGGGCCTGTTGCGGCCGGTCGGTGACGATCAGGGCGAAGGCGTGGGAGCCGAATTCGGCGGCCGGGGCCAGCAGGCGCGCTTCGCCGGCGCTGATCTGGCCCAGGACCGCGACCAACGGCCCCTTGTACTTATGTGCCGCAAGTTTGTCCATCAGCCGGTCCCCGAACGCCGGTTCTCCCGGATGCCGGTCGGACTTCCGGTGGTCTTCGGCCAGCCCCAGCGCGGCCAGCCCCTCGGCGAGGTCCTGGTAGCCCGCGGGCCCGTCGAATTGCTCTTGGCCGGGCGACGGGGCCGAGGGGGACTCCAGGACTGCCGCCCGGGCATGGACGTCCAGGAACCGGACGGTGTAGTTGCGCTGCAGGAAGTCGTTGGCGGCCGAGGCCACGGCAGCCACGGCCCACTCGAAGGAGGGCGAGGTGTGCAGCAGGTCCCCGTGCGGGTCGGTGCCATCGCCGAAGGAGGGCAGCAGTCCCGTGCCGTAGGCCGCGGCCCGGCGGTCCAGCACGATGGTCGCCTGCGGCGTGGTCACCGATTCCTCCTGGCGGACCATGAGCTCGCCGTGACGGGCCGTCGCCGCCCAGTGGACCCGGCGCATCGGATCGCCGTAGCGGTATTCGCGGGTCATCACGTCGTCGTCGCTGGGATTGGCCTGCCGCCGGGTGCTCGCCGTGCCGTCCGAACCCCGGGCGCCGGTCAGCGAGGTGGCCGGCAGTTCCACGGGGGACGGGGTCACCACCAACGCGCTGGTTTCGCCCAACTGGTGCCGGTGGTTGGCCAGCCCGAACGGGTCGGAAAAATCCGCGGTCACCGGCCCGATGGCGAACATCCCGCGCTTGCTGGATCGAAGCTTGTACTCATACACGCTCGCCCCGGAGCGGGACGGGTGCCGCGCCGGGAACCGGAAGGACGGGGCCTTGCCGAAGCGCAGCGGCAGCTGCTCTTCCATGTACACCAGCCCCGTCAGGCCCCCGTTGCGGCGCACCGACAACCGGACCTGGACCACGAGGCCGGTTTCGACGGCCGCGGGCCGGAACTTCCGCTCCACCGTGAATTGCGGCTTGAGGAGCACCATCGCCGCCGCGGCCAGCAGCGGCAGGCCAATCAGGAACACCGCCAGGGTCAGCAGGTCCCGGCGGCCCAGGATCTGCGCCAGCAGCAGCGCCAGCACGCCGGCCGCCAGCACGCCCCACCCGCGCAGGGTGACATACCTGGTGGGGAGCCAGCCGAACGCGTCCATGGCCGTCAGGAAGAGGCGCGGCGGGATTCGCCGCCCACGGGAACCTTGGCCAGCACGGACGCCACCACGCTGGAGGCGTCTTCGCCGGCCGTCATCGCCTTGCGGTCAAGGATCAAACGATGCGCCAGCACGGCCTCGGCAACGGAGGCCACATCGTCGGGCAGGACGAAGTCGCGGCCGTCCAGGGCCGCCGTCGCCTTCGCCGCGCGCAGCAGCTGGAGCATGGCCCGCGGGCTGGCTCCCAGCCGCAGGTGCGGGTGTTCGCGGGTGCCCCGCCCGATGTTGACCGTGTATTCCTTCACCGCCGGCGAAACGTAGACATCACGGACCATGGCCATCATGCTGCGTACCTCGCCCACCGTGACGACCGGGCGGACGCCCTCCAGCGGCGAGACGGACTGGTGGGTCTCCAGCATTTCCATCTCGGCGCGGGGATCCGGGTAGCCCATCGAGATCCGGGCCATGAAACGGTCGCGCTGGGCCTCCGGCAGCGGGTAGGTGCCCTCCATCTCGATCGGATTCTGGGTGGCGATCACCATGAAAGGCGTATCCAGCGGATAGGTGTTCCCGTCCACCGTGACCTGGTGTTCCTCCATGCACTCGAGCAACGCCGACTGGGTCTTGGCCGAGGCACGGTTGATCTCGTCGCCGATGACGATGTTCGCGAACACCGGTCCGGGGCGGAATTCGAACCGGTGCATGTCTTGGTTGTAGATCGAAACACCGGTGACGTCGGAGGGCAACAGGTCCGGCGTGAATTGGATCCGGTGCACGCTGCAGTCGATGGTCTTGGCCAGCGTCTTCGCCAGCATGGTCTTGCCGACGCCGGGCACATCCTCCAGCAGCAGGTGCCCCTGGGCCAACAGCACCGTCAGCGCCAGCCGTGCCGCCTCCGACTTGCCGTCGATGACGGTCTCGATCACGGCCCTGATCCGGCCGCAGGCGTCGTGGAACTCGGTCAGCGCGAGGCCCTCACCCGGCCCCGAACCCGTTGGATCGGAGTGGACGGTCCCGGCCTCTGCCATGTGCTGCTGCGTGTCCATGAAGTACCTTCCGGTGTGCCTTCCCCGAGGGCCGGTTGATCCAACCCTACTTGCTGGCTGTGTGATGCGGTAGACACGCGGACCCCGCCTGGCGGGCCCGCCTCCCTTCACGGCGGAACCGGACCCGGCGCTTCAGTAGGCTGGAAACATGTCCCATCCTGTAGCCGCCGTTGCCGGCGAAACTCCTCCCGCCTACACCGCTGACAGCACCGCAGCCCGGACGACGGCGGTGCGGAGCCCCACCGAGGGGGACGGTCGGCGTCGTAATCTCAGCTATCCGCCGGCACCCGAGCCGCTGCCCGTGCCGGTGATGGACAACCACACGCACCTGGACTTCCGCGACGGACCGGTGGCGGTCACGGTCCGGCAGGCGATGGACGCCGCCGAGGCGGTCGGCGTTGCCGGTGCCGTCCAGGTGGGCTGCGACCTGGAATCGGCCCGCTTCACGCTGCAGGCCGTCGAGGCCGAGCCGAGGCTGCTGGGAGCGGTGGCCATCCACCCCAACGACGCACCCCCGCTGGCGGACGCGGGGACGCTGGAGGAGGCCCTGGCGGAGATCGAGGCGATAGCCGCGCACCCGAGGATCCGGGCGATCGGGGAGACCGGACTGGACTACTACCGGACCGGCGGCGGAGGCCGGGGCGCCCAGCAGGAATCGTTCCGCCGCCACATCGACATCGCCAAGCGGTTGGGCCTCGCCCTGCAGATCCATGACCGGGACGCACACGACGACGTGGTCCGCGTCCTGCTCGAGGAGGGAGCCCCCGAAAAAGTTGTCTTCCACTGCTTTTCCGGGGACGCGGCGCTGGCCGGTACCTGCAACGACAACGGCTGGCACATGTCCTTCGCCGGAACCGTCACCTTCAGGACCGCCGACGGCCTGCGTGAGGCCCTGGCGGTTGCGGAACCGGCCCTGGTGCTGGCCGAGACCGACGCGCCCTTCCTGACCCCGCATCCCTACCGGGGCCGGCCGAACGCCAGCTACCTGGTGCCCTACACCATGCGCGCGATGGCCGAGGTCCTCGGGAAGGACCTGGCGGAGTTATGCACGGAGGTGGCGGAAAACACGGAGCGCGTTTACGGCTCCTGGCAGCAGGAATAACACGCGCGTAACTTCCCCCGGCCGGACCGAAAACGAGCATGCAGGGCTGCCCGAACGGGGAAGCGACGCGCAGTGCCCGGTGCCGCCTGCAGCAGGCGCCGCTTGTCGGCATGTCACGTTTCGATTACGGTAGGTAGCTAATGGCCGGGGTCGGGGAAGGCAACCGGACATTGTGACACCTGTGGCGGTAGCCGTTGGACGTTCCGTTCGTACGCCCAAACAGCCGCCGCGGGTGCAGCCTGCACTCGCACCGTGCCGTGAAAACCGGCACGTCCCACGCGCGTGTCTTAATGTCCCCGTGCCCGGAAACTGCAACAGATTCGGGAACCGTGACAAACGCGCTGAAGAACCGCTGGGTGAAGATCGCCGGCCAGGTCGTCGTCATGACCGCCTTGGTCCTCGGGCTGGTGGCTTTTGTGGGCAACAACAAGTCGGTCACGCTGACCGTGGACGGGCAGGCCAGCACCGTCACCACGTTCGGTTCCACCGTTGCAGACGTTCTGGCCGAATCCGAGGTGCAGGTCGGCGAGCTCGACGACGTCACTCCTGCGGTGGGCGAAGAGATCGCCGACGGTGCCAGCATCGAAGTGGTCACCGCCAAACCCGTAGACGTGAACGTGGACGGCAAGGCCTCCACCGTGCACACCACCGCCGCCACCGTCGAGGAACTGCTGGACGAACTGGAAGTCAACGAAAAGTCGGCCCTGTCCGCCCCGTTGACTGCCGAGCTGGCCTCGGTGGGCGGCGCGGTGACGATCTCGACGCCGAAGAACGTCACCATCGCTGTCGACGGCAAGACCCGCAAGGAAGTCACCACCGCGACCACCATCGGCGACCTGCTCCAGGAACAGAAGATCAAGCTGGGCAAGGAAGACAAGCTCTCCGTTGCCGAGGCCGAGCCGGTGACCGAAGGCACCAAGGTCAAAGTGACCCGGATCGACCGCGAACGCGTGGAGGAGGCCGAGTCCGTCCCGTTCGAGACGGCCACCACGACCAACTCCGCCATGTACGAGGACGAAGAGAAGGTCACCCGGGCCGGGGAGCCCGGCGAACGCGTCAAGGTCTACGAGGTCGTCCTCACCGACGGCAAGGAAACCGACCGGAAACTCGTCAGCGAAAAGGTCACCCGCGAACCGGTCAGCCAGAAGATCACCGTGGGCACCAAGAAGCGTCCGGCCAAGGTCAACAACGCCAACGTCGGCGGGACCTGGCAGGCGCTCGCCGAATGCGAGTCCGGCGGCAACTGGTCCATCAACACCGGCAACGGCTACTCCGGCGGACTGCAGTTCAGCGCTAGCTCCTGGCTCGGCGCCGGCGGCGGCAAGTACGCGCCCTACGCCTACATGGCCACGCCCAGCGAGCAGATCGCTACCGCCGAAGTGCTGCGCAGCAACGGCGGCTGGGGCCACTGGCCGGCCTGTGCCGCCAAGCTGGGACTGCTGTAAGGCTTCCGCTTCCTGCCACCGGGCCCGGGCTTCGCTGCCCGGGCCCGGTGTGCGTTAACCGGGCGGCGCCGC
>NZ_JBNHGF010000202.1:0-5130 GCF_059091005.1 Arthrobacter sp. Y3223164 | reverse complement strand
GCCGCCGAACTCTCCCCGGATGCCGCGGCCGAACTGCCCGGCGGACCGGTGCCCTGGCTGCTGCCGTCGCCGCGGGAGGGGTCGGACCGGGGGCTGCATCCGCCGGATGCCTCCGAAAAGTTCAGCTACGCGGGGCAGGTGGTGGTCGGCATCGACCAGTCGGGGAGTGCGAATCCCGCCCTGTGGGCGGCGGCCGAGATAGCCAACCGCCGCTCCGTCCCGCTGCGGATGCTTTCGTCCCGGGCGCCTTTCTACCGCGATTCGGTCTGGCTGGACCACGCCGAGGGTGCCCACCGGTTCCGCGAGGAGGTCGCCGCGGAGCTGGACGGCCCGCTGCGGGAGGTCCGCGGCAGCTACCCGGACCTGGATGCGAGCTGGAACTTCTATCTGTCCAAACCTGCCGAAGTCCTGGTCCACGCCACCCGCACGGCCCAGCTGATGGTGTTGGGGACGCGCGGCCATGGCGGATTTCCGGGCCTGTTGCTGGGCTCGGTCAGCCAAGCGGTGCTGCACCACGGCCTCTGCCCCATGATGGTGGTGCCCAAGGGTGTGGTCGTCAGCCGGACCCCGTGACGCCGGGAGCCCGGTAACGGACTTCGCCGGCCATGCGCAGGGCGTCGATGGTCTCGTCGATGGTCATCAGCACGGTTGTTTCGAAGGAGCTCAGCGCACCGCCTCCGCTGATGGCCAGGGCGACGGCGGCCATGGAGACGTTATTCGGGGCCTCCCACACGCTGTAGCCGTCGTGCGCGCCGAAGGCGTACCAGAAGCCGTGCAATTTCCCGCCAACGGATTCGATGTAGGCCTTGGCCGCCTTCCCCCGGTCCTCCGGGTTGTTGATCATCCTGGCCCAGGTCTCCGGGGTGTAGCTGAACTTCGAGAGATACAGCACCATCGGCTTTCCTTCCGAACGTGTCCGGCCCCGGATGGGCGCGGAGCAGGCGTTGGCTTACACCTTGGCGGAACGGCGTCCCCGCCGCAGCGCCTGGGTAAACGTGGCCACGGCATGGCTGGGCAGGGACTGCGCCGCCACGAACCCGTCGGGGCGCACCAGATACAGCTGGTCCGGATCGAGCTTCTTGTTCCCGTTGCGCGGCAGCACGTGCATCGGCAGCCCCAGCGCTGCCTCCACATGATTGACGACGACGGCGCCCGGGTCGCCGTACGAGTGCACCTGCCACTGAAGGCTGCGCAGGACGTCGAAGTTGCTGCCGGTGTACGGCAGCCGCCGTCCCACGACGCGGCCCCGCCGACCGCGGGCCGCTTCCTTGGCGCCCGGGGCCATCCAGTAATGGATCCGGGTCTGCGATAGATAACCGAACACTCGGGAGGCACCGGAGGACCGCGGCACCACTCGCGCCGCCACGGGAATGAGGAACGGCAGCACCGACCTCCGGGCGGCGAGCGCCCACGGCGCCGTCGACGTGATGAAGGCGAACACCCGGTCCGTGCTTTGGAGCAGCCGCACCGCCACCGGCCGCCGTTCGGCCTCGTATCGGTCCAGGTAGGAGTCCGCGGCCCGGCCGGCGAGGACATCGGCGAACTTAAAGGCCAGGTTGTGGGCGTCCTGCAGGCCGGTGTTCATGCCCTGCGCACCCACGGGGGAATGGACGTGGGCCGCATCCCCGGCGAGGAAGACCGGGCCGTCGCGGAACCGGGCGGCGATCCGGTGATGCACGCGGTAGGTGGAGAACCAGTTCGAGGCGCCGTAGCGGACGCCGAACTTCTGAACCAGGCGCTCCCGGAGGGACTCCTCGGAGACGTCCGCCCCGCCGTCGTCGTCCCGCCCCTGGAAGCCGCCTTCGGGATCACGGACCACGCCGATCAGCCGGAGGTGGTCCGGCCCGCTCATGGGAAAGGCCAGCAGGAACTCGTCCACGCCCGCGCGGATATTGACCACGTCGCCGAAGAGGCCCCGGACCTCGGTGGCGTCGTTGACGAAGAAGGTGTGCGGACTGGTGGAGCCCTCAAACCCGATGCCGCGGCTGGTCCGCACGGTCGACGAGGCGCCGTCCGTTCCCACGCAGTAGCGGGCGCGGACCGTCGCCTTGCCAGCCGGGCCCGTCAGCTGCGCCGTGACGGGGTGGTCCGGGTGGCTGCCGCCCGCGACGTCCAGGGCGGCAACGCGGCACTCCCACAGCACCTCGCCGCCGAGCGCGTGCAGGTTCTTGAGCAGCAGCTCCTCGTTCTTGCTTTGTTCGTAGAACATGATGCCCGGGAAGGGCGTGATCCCGCGGCCCATCCGGCCCAGCGGGACCCTGCCGCGCGGCTTCGTGCCGAACCCGATGACCACCGCTTCGGCGAGGACGCCTTCGGCCATGACGGTGTCGGCGACGCCCAGCTGGTCGTAGATTTCCATGCTGCGCGCCTGCACCCCGAGGGCCCGGGATTCCCTCGTGGGGCCCGACTTGCCGTCCGCGATGATGTGGTCGACGCCCAGCTTCGCCAGCCAGTTGGCGAGCATCAGCCCGGTGGGACCTGCCCCGACGATCAGCACATCGGTTTGGAGTTCGGCTGCCATGGCGGTACCTCCTCCTTTCGAGGTTACCGCTGGCCCGGGAGCAGCGGCAGGGGGGAGGGGGCCGAACGGGCGGGACCGGCGGTCACCGCCCGCGCAGGTCGCTGATGAACTCGTCCGCCCGGGTCAGGTTCAGGGCGAGCTTGTTGCGTTTTTCGTCGGCGCGCCCGATGTAGTCCTGCAAGAGTTTGCGTTCGGCTGGATGGACGGCGCCGTCGGCTAAAACGTCGATGATGTCCAGGAGCTCGGCCATCTCCTCCAGCGTGAAGCCAAGCGGTTTCATGGAGCGGATGATCAGCAAACGGTCCAGATCCGACTGGGTATAGACCCGGAAGCCGCCCTCGGTGCGCGTGGTGGCCGGCAGCAGCCCGATGTCGTCGTAGTGGCGGATGGTCCGCAGCGACAGGCCTGTGGCCTCCGCGAGTTCGCCGATGTGCATCGTGCGCGTGCCCGACGCGGTACTTTTGGCCTTGCTCATGGTCCATCCCTCCCGTGGTCACCCGGTTACAACTCTACCCTTACGTTAGGTTAGGGTTGTAACCGATATCGACGTTCTTGTCCGTCGACTACTTCCCCGCGCATCGCCGCGCCCCCAGACTTTAGATGTACGCGAAGGCCTGCCGCCTTCAGGATGCGAATGGAGCCCCCATGCCCACGACAACCGCCGCTGCCCGGCCTGAGCTGACCCCCGAGGAGCGCCAGTCTGTGCTGCGCACTCTCAAGTCGCCGCGGCTGCTGAAAACGGAAGTGCTCGGCGGGTTGGTAGTCGCGCTGGCCCTGATCCCCGAGGCCATCGCGTTCTCCATCATCGCCGGGGTGGACCCGCGCGTCGGGCTGTTCGCCTCCTTCACCATGGCTGTCTCGATCGCGTTCCTGGGCGGGCGTCCGGCGATGATTTCAGCTGCCACCGGCGCGGTGGCGCTGGTGATTGCCCCGCTGGTGGAAAGCCACGGCCTCGACTACCTGGTGGCGGCGGTCATCCTGGCCGGCGTGTTCCAGGTGCTGCTGGCGGTGCTTGGCGTCGCCAAGCTGATGCGGTTCATTCCGCGGCAGGTGATGGTGGGGTTCGTCAACGCGCTGGCCATCCTGATCTTCATGGCGCAGGTGCCTGAACTGCTGGGCGTTCCGTGGCTGGTGTACCCGCTGACCGCGCTGGCGCTGGCGATTGTTTTCGGTCTTCCGAAGCTGACCAACGCGGTTCCCGCGCCCTTGGTCGCCATCGTGGTGCTGACGCTGATCACGGTGTTCGCCTCGGTTGCGGTGCCGACCGTGGGCGACAAGGGCGAGCTGCCGGACAGCCTGCCCGCGCTGTTCTTCCCGGCAGTACCGCTGACCCTGGAAACCCTGAAGGTCATCTTCCCGTATGCCTTGGCGATGGCGTTCGTGGGGCTGCTCGAATCGCTGATGACGGCCAAGCTGGTCGACGACGTCACGGACACCCGCTCCAACAAGACCCGCGAGTCCTGGGGCCAGGGCGCGGCGAACATCATCACCGGCTTCTTCGGGGGCATGGGCGGCTGCGCGATGATCGGCCAGACCATGATCAACGTGAAGGCCTCCGGAGCCCGCACCCGCCTCTCCACCTTTCTCGCCGGCCTGTTCCTGCTCATCCTCGTGGTGGTCCTCGGCGACATCGTGGCGCTGATCCCGATGGCGGCCCTGGTGGCCGTGATGGTCTTCGTGTCCTGGGCGACGTTCGACTGGCACAGCATCAAACCCTCGACCCTGAAGATGATGCCGAAGAGCGAGACCGCGGTCATGCTCGTCACCGTCATCGCCACCGTCGCCACGAACAACCTGGCCATCGGCGTCGGGCTCGGCGTGCTGACTGCCATGGTGCTGTTCGCCAACCGGGTATCGCACCTGGTGACCGTCGAGCGGACGGTGCTGGAACTGAACGGCGAGGAGACGGCCACCTACGTGGTCGACGGCGAGCTGTTCTTCGCGTCCTCGAACGACCTCTACACCCAGTTCCAGTACGCACTGGACCCGCACAAGGTCGTCATCGACATGCACGCCTCACACCTATGGGACGCCTCAACCGTGGCGGCACTGGACGCGATCACCGAGAAGTACCGCGCCCACGGCAAGGACGTGCGGATCATCGGGCTGAACTCGGCCAGTGTGGCCATGCGGGAGCGGATGGCCGGCAAGCTCAACGGCTGACCGGCTGACCGGCTGACCGGCTGGCCGGCAAGCTCAACGGCTGACCGGCTGACCCGGGGCCGCCACCGGCTGACCTGACCGCCGCCGCGGCGGGGAGCGTCCCGTGACAGGCGTCCACCCCATGTACCGCGGCAACGGCGTATTCTAGGGGCACCTTGGTCCGGACCTGCCGGACCGTCCGGCCGACGGGAGGCACAGATGAGCGAGAGCTTGACCCACGACGATGTGGAGCACTTCGCCGCGCTGCTGGATGCCCGCGAGGCGTCAGACCGCGCCCAGGTGGAGCGCCTCACGGTCGACATTGCCGAGGTCACCGCGGCGACCCGGGACGTCCCGGCCGACGACGAACACGACCCCGAGGGCTCCACGGCCACGCTGGAACGCGCGCGCGAAGTGGCGTTGCTGGCCAGCACGGAAAAGGCGCTGGCGGACCTAACTCAAACTCA
>NZ_JBNHGF010000201.1:0-5137 GCF_059091005.1 Arthrobacter sp. Y3223164 | reverse complement strand
TACGGCGTCAGCCAGACGCTGCTGAAGGTCTCCGCGCTTTTCGGCTGACCCAACTGCGCACCTACCCCACTGCGCACCTCCCCCGCATCACCTCGGCGCCGCGACCGGTCAGCCAATCCGCGGCATGGACCGCCGCTGCGAGCAGCATCCACCCGGTGAAGAGACCGATCGGAGCATCCGCCAAGAGGGCTTCCACCGGTTCCCGGCCGGGGTGGCGGGTCAGTCCGTAGACCGCCCAGCCCAGGGATGCCAGCACCAACAGGGTAAGGGCCAGCGTCAGCCCCGCCTGTCCGGCCCGCGCTGCCACGACGCTGCCCGCGGTCAGCAGCATCGCCGCCGCGACCGGCCATCCGGTGGAGCGCTGCCGTGCCGACTCGCGCACGGCCGGCCACCACTGGAAGATCGTGTAGCCGAAGAGGCCCAGGTAAATCAGCGACCAGATCTCGGCTGCCCGGGCGTCCAGCGACAGCAGGGTCCGGTCGGGGGAGGGAAGCCCACCGCCCGCATCATGGATCGGAGTGCCGCCGAGCAGGCCCACGCTGCTGGCTCCTGCCAGCAGGCACGCGACCAAAGCGACGGTCACCGCGCACTGGCGTGCCAGGTCGGCGGCCAGCAGGGATCGAAGCCGGCGGACCGGGGGCAGCGCGGTAGCCATCAAGGGTTCCATGGAAGGCGCAGTTTTCACTCTGCTCCCAGGTCGGCGGAAGGGGATGCGGCGGGACGCGGGATGACGGCGTCGGCAGCGCCATTGGCACGCAGGTAGGCCCGCCGGCGGAAGCCGATCACGGCCGTGATCACCGAAGCCACCAGGACGCCCACCACCGTCCCGATCAGGATGTTGACCCAAAACGGGAAGGTGGACACCGTGCCCGCGACGTAGCCCAGCCCGATCATCCACGCGGCCCACAGCACCGATCCGGCGGCGGAGGCGAGCAGGAACGGCTTGAACGGCACATCCGCCAGCCCGGAGGCCGCAACCGAGGCCGTCCGGCCGCCCGGGATGAAACGGGCCGCCACCACCGCGGCGTAGGTGGAGGATTCACCCGCTTTGCTCAGGGCCAGCGTCACCCCTCGGTCGATCATCCGGCCCCAGCTGTAACGGTTAAGCCAAGCGTTGACGCCGCGCTGAAACAGCAGGAAAAGCAGGAGGTCGCCGAGCCAACTGCCCAGCACCGCGGCCAGGATAACCAGCGGCAGGATCAGTTCACCGTTGGCCAGCAGAGTGCCGCCGCCGATCACCATCACTTCCGACGGAGATGCCGGCATCGCGGCGTCGAGAATAACCAGCAGCAGCGTCATGGGGTAATACACCCACTGCAGCGGCCCCTCGGGAATCTCCATTGGCCCAATCTATCGGGAATACAGGCTCGGTGGCAGACTGGAAAAGATGGAAATCCGCATCCTTGAAGGCGACATCACCCAGCGTCAGGTGGACGCCATAGTGAACGCCGCCAATTCCAGCCTGCTCGGCGGCGGGGGAGTGGACGGGGCCATCCACGCCGCCGCGGGACCGCAACTGCTGGAAGCCTGCCGCCTGCTGCGCGCCACCGAACTGCCGGACGGGCTGCCGCCGGGCCACGCGGCGGCCACCGAGGGCTACTTCCTGCCGGCCAAGTGGGTGATCCATACCGTGGGGCCAAACCGCCGTGCCGGCCAGACCGACCCGGAGCTGCTGGCCAGTTGCTTTCGGGAATCCCTCCGCGTGGCCGACGGGTTGCGGGCCGAGACGCTGGCGTTCCCGGCGATCGGTGCCGGCGTCTACGGCTGGGATGCGGAGACGGTCGCCCGCCGCGGCATCGGCGAGGTTCTCAAGTACGACGGCGGCGGGATCCGGGTGGTCGAATTTGTCCTGTTTTCGGCGGGGCTGGCGGAGACCTTCCGCCGCGTCCACGCGGAACTGGGCGGTTAGCCCTTATCCCGGAGGCCGTAGTAGCGGCGCAGCCACAGCGAGAGACCGTCCAGGCCCGGGAAGAGCACCCGTTCGGTGACATTGGCCTGGTCAAGGTGGTCCCGGATGCGCCACTTGAGTGTCGCCGGGATGATGATCTTGCGGTAGATCCCGGGATGGCGCCCCAGCCACTCGTCCAGGCCCGCCGATGAGTCCGACATGGTGGAAAAGATCGCCGCCTGGTTCACGATCCGCTCGTCCAGCGACGGCGGTTCGAAGAACAAGGGCACGCTCCGCCCGTCCGCGTCAGTGAAACGGTCGAACTCGTCCAGGGTGAAGGCGGCACGGGAGAGAACGCCGGTGGTGAACAGGCCGCCGCCCAGTGACTCGACCGCGGCGCGCAGTTCCTCGGGCAGCGTGCGGTGGGCGGCCGCATAGTCGACGCACCAGACGGCACCGTCCTCGTCGTACCTGCTCGTGTCCCGGGTGGCGAAGTGCAGCGCCACGTAGGGCGAGTGCGACCAGTCCAGCAGCCGGGTCGGCAGGCCATGGTGCTGGGCGACGCTCAGCCAATTCCAGTCCGAGTCCCCCGGTGAGGTGTCCCGGTGGGCGTACTTGCGGAAGTTGCGTAGGATGTGCCGTTCCACATCCGTCTCCTGCTGCCCGCGCAGCCGGACCAGCCCGGTGGAAAGATCCCGGGCGGCGGAGGTGTGGCCGCGGTAGGCGACCGTCGGCCTGAACTTCCCCTGCGAGGATTGCCAGCGGCTCTCGGTCAGGGTGGCGATTAGGCCAAACAGGTCGTCGCCGTCCGGGTGGACGACGGACTCCTGCCCGCCTCCCGCGGGGGCAGGGCCGTTTTCGGCCACGCCTCGCGCGGGGTGGCCGTTTTCAGCCATCAGGACGGTCCGCGCTCGATGGCCTGCTGCACCGCCGAAGCGATGCCGCCGGCGAACGGCTCCCCGTGGCCCGGGAGGGCGATTCGTGCCTCCGTCTGCGCCAAGGCCTGGAGCGACTGGAGTGCTTGCCGAGTGTCCGCGGTGGCGGCGGCAGCTACTATGTGCGGTCCGCGGGCGCCGGTATACGGGTCGAGGGTGACCAGCGCGTCGCCGGTGATCAAGGCCCCGCGCCCTGGAAAGTGCAAGGCGCAGTGCCCGGCAGTGTGTCCGGGAGTGGGCACCACCATCGGTGCGCCGGGCAGCGTTGCGGCGGCACCGTCGTCGAGCGTCCGCAGGTCCGTGACACCCTTGACCATGAGCGCGCCGGCTGCCGTCATCCGGCTCAGGATGGGTATGCACCGGGGGTACTTGACGGGATAGATGAGGCGGTTTTTCTCGTGCTTGTACCGGTACGGATGGGCGGCGATGTAGTAGTCGCCGGGGTGGCAGTACACCGGGACGTCGAGGTCGTGCTGCAACCGGGCGGCAAACCCCACATGATCGAAATGGGCGTGCGTCAATACCAGGGCACTGATGTCGCGGGGCGAACGGCCCAGCTCCCGGATGGCTGCCACGGTCATCTTCCACATGGCCGGCAGTCCGGCGTCGACCAGCATGATCCTGTCGCCGTCCTCGACGATGTAGAGGTTCACATCGGCATGGCCGACGCGGTGGATGTTTTCGGCGACGTTGCGTTGAAACATATCTGCCTTTCGGAGTCAGGGCATCCCCGCGGCGCTGCCGGCCGCGGGGATGCGTGGCGTGCTATTCCTTGCGCAGCTTGTCCTGGACCGCCCCGGCAGTCTTCTCGACCAGGTTGGGAAGCTCCGTGGTCCCGTAAAAGCGTGCGTCCGGGTGGGTCGGCTTCGGCATCGGGGCGGCAGTGGTGGGGCCGTCGTGGTAGGTGAACTCGCCCTTGCCGTCGGGGGAAGCCCCGCTCGCCCAGGAACCTTGTGCCGCGGCAGCCCCGTCGGAGAAGTTCTGGTACTGGTAGGCCACGTCCCGGTTCTCTTTGGACAGCGGGAAGTTGCTCGGCACCGGCAGGGTTTCGGACCCCTCTTCCTGGAGTTCCCGTGCCGCGGCGATCCACTGGTTCTGGTGCATGGTGTCCCGGGCGAGCAGGAAGGAGAGCATATCGCGCACGCCGTGGTCGTCCGTCATGTGGTAGAGCCGGGCTACCTGCAGCCGGCCCTGCATCTCGGCGTTCGCGTTGGAGGTGAAGTCTGCGAGCAAGTTGCCGCTGGCGGTAATGTAGCTTCCCGACCAGGGGTTTCCGTTGCTGTCAACCGGGCGGGCGCCCGCCCCTGCGACGATGGCCTGCTGGACATCGGTTCCGCCCACCACCGCGGCGATCGTCGGATCAGATTGGACTGCTTCGTCGGTGATGCCGAGCGGGGCTTTCTCCAGCAGCTGCGCAATCATCTTGGCCAGCATCTCCACGTGGCCGAACTCCTCCGCGGCAATGCCGAAGAGCAGGTCCTTGTACTTGCCGGGGATGTGGATGTTCCACGCCTGAAAGCTGTACTGCATGGCGACCGTGATCTCGCCGTACTGACCGCCCAGGACCTCCTGAAGTTTTCGGGCGTAGACGGCGTCCGGCTGGTTTGGTTCGGCTTTGTATTGGAGCTCTTGTTTATGGAAGAACATCTGCGGCAACCTCCGCGAAAATGGGCTCGCCGTCGCTACTGCCAACTCATCTGTCCGGGCTGGCCACGTGCGGGCCGGATGCCTTCCACGCTAGGCACGCTGAATTTAATAAGCAACCTTAGTGACCGGCAGCGGGGTGCCCGGACTTCGATTGAAGCCAGTCCTTCGGCAGCAGGCGGGTCAGGGCGGCGAAGCGTGGATTTTCGTAGTCCCCTGCGGCACAATTGCCGCAGGCACACCGCCCAGATCCACTCCGACGACGGCGAGAGGTGTTCCGTATGCGCCAGGCAGGTTTGGCCGTCGCCCACGGCGTGTTCAACGTGGCCTTCGGGGTGTGGCCGCTGCTGCACTACCGCAGCTTCGAAGCGGTGACCGGGCCGAAAGCGGAGCCTTGGCTGGTCAAGACTGTCGGCGGCCTGATGATTGCGGCGGGCCATGCGCAGATCAGGGGCGCCGGGACTTCCGACGGCACAGCCGCTGCCCGGCGGATCGGCATGGGGGCGGCTGCCACCTTTGCGGCCGTCGACATCCTCACCGCGGTGCCCGGACGGATCAGTAGGATCTATCTTCTCGACGCCGTGGTCGAGGCCTGCTGGCTGGTCGCCTGGGCGCGGCGCCCGGTCTAAGGGCGTCGCCGCTTGCGGGTTCCGCGGAGCCCGGCGCGCGG
>NZ_JBNHGF010000200.1:0-5154 GCF_059091005.1 Arthrobacter sp. Y3223164 | reverse complement strand
GCCCATCCGCCCCGGCCCCGCGCCGGGTGCCCGGCGTCGTGCCGTGGGCGGATCTTCGCCGCCGCGGCTGTGTCCGTTTCCGTTCCGCGGGCCTTGGTGCCATAAGGTCGAGGATGTGAATTGGCTAGAAGCAATCATCCTGGGGCTCGTGCAGGGCCTGACCGAGTTCCTCCCGATCTCATCCAGCGCGCACCTGCGCATCATCGGAGAGGTTCTGCCCGGTGCCGCCGATCCCGGGGCCGCCTTCACCGCCATCACCCAGCTGGGCACGGAAACCGCCGTCGTCGTCTATTTCTGGCGCGATATCGTCAACATCATCAAGGCCTGGTTCGGCTCGCTCACCGGCAAGGTGCCGCGGAACGACCCGGACGCCCGGATGGGCTGGCTGGTCATCATCGGCTCGATCCCCATCGGTGTGCTCGGGCTGCTGTTCCAGGACCAGATCGAATCCACCTTCCGCAGCCTGTGGATCGTGGCCACCATGCTGATTGTCTTCGGCGTGTTCCTGGCCATCGCCGACTCCATCGGCCGCCAGATGCGCACGCTGGACAAGCTCACCTACAAGCACGGCATCCTGTACGGGCTGGCCCAGGCGCTGGCCCTGGTCCCGGGCGTCTCCCGCTCTGGCGGCACCATCACGGCCGGCCTGTTGATGGGCTACACCCGCGAGGCCGCCGCCCGGTATTCGTTCCTGCTGGCGATTCCGGCGGTCTTCGCCTCGGGCCTGTACCAGCTGGCCAAGAGCTTCGGTGAACCCGGGCCGTACGGGCTGGGGGAGACGGCGCTGGCCACGGTGGTGGCCTTCGGCGTCGGCTTCGTGATCATCGGGTGGTTCCTGAAGTATGTGTCCACCCGCAGCTACCGGCTTTTCGTCTGGTACCGGATCGCCCTGGGCGCGCTGTTGTTCGTGCTGCTGGGCGCCGGAGTCATCAACGCCTGACCCGCGGGAATTTATCCGGCTCCTGCATTCTTGAATGTTAGGAGCGTCATTTACGACGGCGGCCCCGCCCGCCATCCGCGTCCGTTCACCTCATCGGAAGGAAACCCAAGAGTGCTTGGTTGGAATGCCCGTGCCGTACCCGAAATTCCGGGCGGCAAAGACGAACTGACCATCCACGACACCTCCGTGGGGTCGCTGGTACGGCTTGAGCCGTCCTCGACGGGAAGCCTGTACGTTTGCGGCATCACCCCGTACGACGCCACGCACATGGGCCATGCCGCCACCTACGTGGCCTTCGACCTGCTCAACCGCTATTGGCGCGACGCCGGGCGCACCGTCAACTATGTGCAGAATGTCACGGACATCGACGATCCGCTGCTGGAACGCGCCGCGGCCACCGGCATGGACTGGCAGCTGCTGGCGAAGGACCAGACCGAGCTGTTCCGCACGGACATGGAAGAACTCAACGTCATCCCGCCCGGCGAGTACATCGGAGCGGTGGAATCGATCGAGTGGATCGTTCCGGTGGTGGAGGACCTGCTGGCCCGCGGCCTCGCGTACCGCGTACCGGGCACCGGCGGCGAGCCCGACGGCGACGTGTACTTCGATTCCGTTGCCGCAGCGGGACCGGGCTGGCACAACGGCGCCACCTCCAGGCTGACCGAAGATCAAATGCTGCCGCTCTTTGCCGAGCGCGGCGGCGATCCGGAGCGCCCGGGCAAAAAACACCCGCTGGACGCACTGTTGTGGCGCGTCGCCCGAGACGGCGAACCCGAGTGGCCGGGCGCCTCGCTCGGCCCCGGCCGCCCCGGCTGGCACATCGAGTGTTCGGTAATCGCGCGCAAATTCCTGCCGGAAACCTTCGACGTCCAGGCCGGCGGCTCGGACCTGAGCTTCCCGCATCACGAAATGAGCGCAGGGCACGCCTACGCGATGACCGGCAAGCCGCTGGCCAAGCACTTCATGCACGCCGGCATGGTCGGCCTCGACGGCGAAAAGATGAGCAAGTCCAAGGGCAACCTCGTGCTGGTCTCGGCCCTGCGCGAAGAAGGCGTGGAGCCGGCTGCGATCCGCACCGTGCTGCTGGGCCAGCACTACCGCAGCGACTGGTTCTGGACCGGGGATCTGCTCCGCCAGGCGCAGGCGCGGCTTTCTGCGTGGCGCGGCGCGGCCCCCTATGTGCAGGCCGAACAGGTACCCGAGCTGGCACAGCAAATCCGCCAGGCGCTCTCGAACGACCTCAACGCACCCGCGGCCCTGGCCGAAATCGACGGCTTCGCCGAGCACTCCCGGCAGCAGGCCGGAGGGCAGGCCGGTGACGGCGCCGGGCAGTTCGCGGCGCTGCTCGACGCGCTGCTGGGCATCCGGCTCTAAGCCAAGAGTTAGGGCCGGAGGCGGGAACCACTAAGCCGCGCATCGCCGAGCGAGGAACGAGCGGGAAGGGCGGGGCGGGCAGGGACCCGGCGTGGCGACGAAGTCGACACGACAGGGCCCGCCCCAACCGGCTAAGCGGCGTGTGGTTCCCGTGGAGGCCCCTACTCTTTACCGCGCTTTTTGAGGTAGCGCTCGAATTCGCGGGCGATGGATTCCCCGGTTGCCTCCGGCAGCTCGGCCGTGTCCTTGGCCTCCTCCAGCTGCCGCACGTAGGCGGCGACTTCCGGATCCTCGGTGGCAAGTTCGTCCACGCCGCGCTCCCACGCTTCGGCTTCTTCGCTCAGGACGGACACTTCCAGCGGGACCTGCAGGATGTCCTCCAGCCGGTGCAGCAAAGCAAGCTCGGCCTTGGGGGAGGGCGACTGTCCCACGTAGTGCGGCACCGCGGCCCAGACGGACATCGTGGGAATGCCGGCCAGCGAGGCGACATCGGACAACACTCCGACGATTCCGGTGGGGCCTTCGTACTGGCTGGACTCGGTATTCAGGGCGCGGCGGACGTCGTCGTCGTCGCTGGTGACCGTGACGGGAATGGGACGCGTGTGCGGCACGTCGGCCAAGAGGGCGCCTACCAGGATGATGCAGTCCACGCCCAGCTCTTCGGCGTGGGCCAACAGTTCCGCGGTGTACGCCCGCCAGCGGTAGGACGGCTCCACCCCGTGTACAAAGATAATGTCCAGCCGGCTGCCCGGGATGCTGCTGCGCGTCAGTTTCGTCGTCGGCCATTTGATCCGGCGTTCCCCGGAGGCGGTGCGGTGCACCACCGGCCGGGTGAACTGGAAGTCGTAATAAAGATCCGGGTCCACCGTGGCCACCTTGTGGCTGTCCCAGAGCCGGCTCAGGTACTTGACGGCGTCCGTGGCGGCTTCGCCGGCATCGTTCCAGCCTTCGAATGCAGCCAGCATCACGGTATAACGCCGCGGTGTCTCGCCGGGCTTCGTCTGCGGGAACAGCAAGTGCAAACCGCGCTGCTCGCCGTCGCCTTCCGTGGGCAGGTCGCCACTGTCCTGAGTACTCACGGTTTCACCCTAATCCTCCCGGCACGGCTTGTCAGTGAGCCGACATTCGATTCGCGCCCAGCATAGCCCCCGATTCCGGTGCCGTAGCCCCGTGCCGGAGCCCGTGATGGGGCCGATGCCGGGGCCGGGCAGGAAGGGCCCGTAGACTGGATGCATGCCCGAAATTTCCCCTTCCCCCGCTGCGTCCAGCCATCCGTCGTCCGGCCTGCAGGCCGTTTTCTGGGACATGGACGGAACGCTCGTCGACACCGAGCCGTACTGGATCGAAGCCGAAACCGAATTGGTTGCTTCGTTCGGCGGGGTGTGGGACGACGAACTGGGCAAAAAGCTGGTGGGCAATGCGCTGGAGACATCCGCCGCCGTGCTGCAGCAGGCCGGCGTCGAACTGGGCATCCGCGAGATTGTCGACCGGCTGATCGACGCCGTGACCGAACGCGTCCGCGGGCGCATCCCGTGGCGCCCCGGCGCACGGGAGTTGCTCGCGGAGCTGGCCGGGGCAGGCATTCCGTCGGTCCTGGTGACCATGAGCGAGACCAAGCTCGCCGCCGAAGTGGTCAGGGCGCTGCCCGAGGGCAGCTTCCGCCACGTCGTCACCGGTGACATGGTCACGCGCGGCAAGCCGGACCCGGAACCGTACCAGCAGGCCTTCGACTGGCTCAGCGGCCACCTGCCCGGCGCCGACAAGCAGTACGTCGTGGCGCTGGAAGACTCGGTTCCCGGGGTTGCCTCCGCCGAAGCCGCCGGCCTCGTGACCGTGGCCATCCCACACGTCGTGCCCGTTCCGCCGGTACCGGGGCGCCCGCACTGGGACAGCCTGGCCGGAAAGGGCCTGGCGGACGTGGAGGGCGTCCTGGTGGGCGCCGCCCAGGAAGCAGGAGTATGAGCACGCAAACCCCCCGGCCGGCCGAGGAAAAGGAACGCAGCGAAGGCATTCCCCTGGGCCGCATGTTCGGCGTCCCGGTGGTCCTGGCCTGGTCCTGGTTCGTGATCGCCGCCTTCATCGTGCTGATCTTCGGCCCCCAGGTGCAGCGCCTGATGCCGGAGATCGGCGTGGGAGCGTACGCCGTGGCGTTCGGTTACGCGCTGCTGCTGCTGTTCTCGGTGCTGGTGCACGAACTCGCCCACGCCCTGACCGCCCGGACCTTCCGGTGGCCGTCGGCCAAGATCGTGCTCAATCTCTGGGGCGGCCACACCCAGTTCGACAACTTCAACGCCACGCCGGGCAAGTCCCTGCTGGTGGCCTTGTCCGGGCCCGTGGCCAACTTCGCGCTGGCCGGCGCCGGCATGCTCGTCCTGCCGCTGTTCCGCGGCGAACCGATTCCGTTCCTGCTGACCGACATCTTCATCTGGGCCAACTTCCTGGTGGCCGTCTTCAATATCCTTCCGGGGCTCCCGTTGGACGGCGGGCGTCTGGTGGAGACCGCCGTCTGGAAGGCGACCGGCAGCCAGGAAAAGGGGACCGTGGCGGCGGGCTGGGCCGGCCGCGCCATCGTGGTGCTGCTGGTGATCGGCGTGATCGGCGTCCCGTTGCTGCGGGGCGGCACGCCGGACCTCCAGCTGGTGGTGCTCATGGTGCTGGTGTGCGGTTTCCTCTGGATGGGCGCCAGCTCGGCCATCTCGCACGCCCGGATGCGCTTGCGGCTGCCGTCCGTCAGCGCCGGGCAGCTCAAGCTTCCGGCCGCGTCGCTGCCCGCCACCGCCACGGTGGACCAGGTGCGGCAGCTGATCCAGGGGCACCCCGGGCTCTCCGTGGTGCTCACC
>NZ_JBNHGF010000199.1:0-5155 GCF_059091005.1 Arthrobacter sp. Y3223164 | reverse complement strand
CTGCGCTCCGGCGTCGCCGTGTTGCCCCGGATCCGTCGGGCCGGAGGCTTCCTTCTCCGCGGGCTCTGCCGCAGGGGTTTCGGGCGCCGGTGCGGCGGCAGTTTCCTTTTCTTCCGTGCGCGCCTCCGGAGCCCGGGCGGCCTTCGGAGCGGTTGCGTCGGTGGACGCTTCCTCCGTTTGCTGCCGCTGGGCCGCACGCGCCAACGGCCGCTGCCCCTCGTCCGGGTCGCTCCACCCCATCAGCTGCTTCACCGGGGCTGCGATGAATCCCACCGCTGCGGACGGGCTATGGCCGTTGTGGAGGGCGCCCGCTGCCCCGGTTGCGCCGAGGGCGGCCACAGAGCCGAGAGTCAACCCCGCCGCGATCCGGAGGCGGCGCCGCCTGCGGTTGATCCTGCGTAGCTGGGTGGATTTGCGTCGTTGATTCTGCGAGGGGCTCACAGTCGCACAATGATACCGACCAAACCGCGGAAAGTCTCAATTGCATAACGGAGCCGCTTAGAACTCGGGGTTGGCGGCGGTGCCGAGTTCCTCGTCGGCGACCCGGTAGGCCAGCGAGGGCGGATAGCCCTTCCGGGCCAGCATCGAAACCAACCGCCGCAGATGCTTATCCCTGGCCGACCTGTCGTTCAGTTCCCAGTCGGGACGGATCTTGCGGCGAACGAGTCCCCGCGCGGCTTCCAGCTCGTCGTCGGGCGATAGCTGGTCAAGTGCCTGCTCGGCGATGTCGCCGGAAATGCCCTTCTCCCCGAGTTCCCGCTTGAGGGCAGCGCGCGCCAAGGAGCGGGTCTGGGAGCGGCTGCGCACCCACATTTCGGCGAACCCGGCGTCGTCAATGAGATTGACCTCTTCGAATCGGTCGAGCACCGCCTCGGCGACGTCGTCCGGGACGCCGCGCTCAGCCAGCTTTGCGGCCAGCTGCGCGCGGCTTTTCGGGGACCGTGTCAGCGCGCCCAGCACAATCGAGCGTGCCACCGCATGAGGATCCGCCTCGGGCGCCAGGTCGGCCGGACTGCCCGGCGTTGGCCCGGCGGCCGGACCGTGCCTGCGGGCCACCTAGAATCCGTCGACTGCCTTGAGCTTCGGTCCGCCTTCTTCTCCGCTGTCCGGAACGGGGTCGATCCCGAGCTTCTGCCGGATTTTGCGCTCCAGCTCATCGGCCAGGTCCGGGTTGTCGATCAGGAACTTGCGGGCGTTTTCCTTGCCTTGGCCCAGCTGGTCGCCGTCGTAGGTGAACCAGGCGCCCGACTTCTTGACCAGCGCATGTTCCACGCCCATGTCGATCAGGCCGCCCTCGCGGGAAATGCCGTGACCGTACAGAATGTCGAACTCGGCCTGCTTGAAGGGCGGAGCCATCTTGTTCTTGACGATCTTGGCGCGGGTACGGTTGCCCACCGGGTTGGCGCCGTCTTTCAGGGTCTCGATGCGGCGCACGTCGATGCGCACGGAGGCATAGAACTTCAGCGCCTTACCGCCGGTGGTGGTCTCCGGGCTGCCGAAGAACACGCCGATCTTTTCGCGCAGCTGGTTGATGAAGATGGCCGTGGTCTTGGACTGGTTGAGCCGCCCGGTGATCTTTCGCAGGGCCTGGCTCATGAGGCGCGCCTGGAGGCCCACGTGGCTGTCGCCCATTTCGCCCTCGATCTCCGCGCGGGGCACGAGGGCTGCGACGGAGTCGATCACGATGATGTCCAGCGAGCCGGAGCCGATCAGCATGTCCATGATTTCCAGGGCCTGCTCGCCGGTATCCGGCTGCGACACCAGCAGGGCGTCGGTGTCCACCCCGAGCTTCTTGGCGTATTCCGGGTCCAGCGCGTGCTCGGCGTCGATGAAGGCTGCGATGCCGCCGTTGCGCTGGGCGCTGGCCACGGCATGGAGCGCCACGGTGGTCTTGCCGGAAGATTCCGGACCGTAGATTTCCACCACGCGGCCCCGCGGCAGGCCGCCGATCCCCAGGGCAGCGTCCAAGGCGATCGAGCTGGTGGAGATCGTTTCGATCGGGGCGCGCGTGTCGTCGCCGAGCCGCATCACCGACCCCTTGCCGAACTGCTTGTCGATCTGCGCCAGCGCAGCTTCCAGTGCCTTCTCGCGGTCAGCTGGTGCGGCCATTGTTCACCTCAGTCTCTTGCGGCCCTCGGGCCATTTTTTGTCTTGACGTCTTCCGACCGTAACCGCCGGTTCGGACAAAATGGGATCGGCAGCGGAGCGTGTGGATGATCCGTCCACTCGGGGGTCTGTGTAGAAGCTTAGCGGGATCCGAACACACTTTCGAACATATCGGCGTTGGGCGCGGCGTGTCTGTTCAGCCGCGCGGCTCGCGGTCCTTGCCCCAGCGCCGCTCGGGCGGAACGTCCTGGACATCGCAGAGGGCCAGCCACACGGTTTTGGGCGGGATTCCCGCGGCCAGCGCTTCGGCCGCGGTACGGCCCCCGAGTTGACCCAGCACCAGGTCGGCAGCCAGGACATGCGAGTATGCGGGACCGAATTCATCGTCCATCAACCGCCAGAAGTCACTGGTTCGCACGCGTCCATCTTCTCACGTGTCCGTCCGGCCTCAACCGGGCCGGACGGAGATTCGGCGCCGTCGGAATATGGGTACGGCGCGTCAGGCCGCCGTTGCCCTGCGTGTGCATGCTGCTCATTACAATGAGCCCATGACAGACCACGCCACAGGCAGCGCAGATGCAGGGTTCGATGCGGCCATCGAAGCACTGGAACGGCAGCTGAGCCTGCTCTGGCGCCGGGCCAGGGCGAATTCGCACCGGGTGGCACGAAACGTCCACCCGGACATGGAACCTGCCGCTTACGGACTGCTGTTGATCCTGCAGCGGGAGCGCTCCATGCGCCTGACCGAACTGGCGGCCGCCATCGGGGTGGGCAAACCCTCCGTGAGCCGCCAGATCGCCATGCTGGAGCAGTTGGGACTGGTTGGCAAGGAGGCTGATCCACTGGACGGACGGGCCCAATCCATCACCTTGACTCCGGCCGGGCTGGAAAAGCTGGCCGAGGCACAGGCCGCCCGCAAAGTCGCCTTCCACGAGCGGCTTGGCGACTGGTCCGTCGAGGACCTGTCCACGCTGGGACAACTGCTGGACCGGCTGAACGCTTCGTACGCCAACGAGCCGCCCGTCCACTAGCGGCACAACCTCCGGGACGAGAGGCGCGGCGTGGCACCGGCGGGCACAACAAAAACCGGCCGGTCCGCCACGGGGCGGAACCGGCCGGTTCAGGTTTTCGGGTCAGTAGCGGGCGGAAGCCAGCCCGCGCAGCTCGTCGGGCAGCTCGTCGGGAATGGCCCCGACAAACTCCCGGGACAGTTCCTGCGGAACGGTGTCGGGAATGACGACGCCCTCGGCGTCCGCGACCCGGTCGCTGACTTCGCGGAGCATGTGCGACAGGGGAACGTCCAGGGCAGAGCAGATCGAGGACAGGAGTTCCGACGATGCTTCCTTCTGGCCGCGTTCGACTTCGCTCAGGTATCCGAGGGAGACGCGGGCGCTGTGCGACACTTCTCGAAGGGTGCGTCCCTGACGCTGCCGGACATCGCGGAGGACGTCGCCAATCTCGTGTCGTAGCACCACCATCTTGCGCTCCTTCTGCTCCGTACGCGGTTCTTCGGCCAATCCCACATCACGCCAACGGACTACACCGTTTACGGACACGGGCTGCTTTACCATCTGTATCGCCTTGCTCCCTCATGAGGTATGCGGCTTGCGCCGCTGTCTTCCAAGCCTAGGCCAACAACGTAACAGTTGCTGACACCCTTTGATAACTACTGAATCAAAGTTTTTGTTCCCGGGCCCGAATCTCCGGTGCCGGCGGGACCGGGAGCGGCGTCGATCGCGAGGCCCAGTTGTTCGATGGCCGCGTCACACGCCAGCCGCCGGATGCGGGCGCGGTCCCCCTCGAAACGGTATCCGACGGCGCGCGTGCCCTCCGGAGAGGCTACGCCGATCCACACGGTTCCCACGTCCCGTCCCCCGTGCGGTTCCGGTCCCGCCACCCCGGTCGTGGATACCGCGATGTCAGCCTGCAACACGCGCCTGGCGCCGTCGGCCATCTGGCAGGCGACCGCTTCCGTGACCGCGCCCTCGCGCTCGAGCAGGCCCGCGTCGACGCCGAGCACCGCCGTCTTGATCCGGCTCTGGTAGGACACCACGCCGCCGCGGAGCGCGCCCGAAGCTCCCGGAACGGTGGCCAGTTCCGCCGCCACCATTCCCGCCGTCAGTGATTCGGCCGTGGCCAAGGTCACCTTCCGGGCGATGGCGGCCCCTACGACCACGGATGCGGACGTGCTCACGGCCGGCCCTGCGGCTTCGCGAGGGCGGCACGGCGCAGCGCCACTGCCTTGACCACGTAGTCGATGCCTGTTGCGACGGTGACGACGACGGCGACCGCCATGACGGCAAAGGCGACCCAGACGGCCCAGGATCCGAGCCACGCCTCCAGCGGCAGGAGGTACAGGAAGATCGCCAGGGTTTGCAGCACGGTCTTCAACTTGCCGCCGCGCGAGGCCGGCATGACGCCGTAGCGGATGACAACGAAACGCAGCAGGGTGATGCCCAGCTCCCGGACCAGGATGACGACGGTGATCCACCACGGCAGGTCGCCCAGCACCGACAGGAGGATCAGGGCCGCACCGATCAGGAGTTTGTCGGCGATCGGGTCGGCTATCTTGCCGAAGTTGGTGATCAGGCCCCGGGACCGCGCCAGGTCGCCGTCAAGCTTGTCGGTGTAGATCGCGACGGCAAACACCGCCACGGCCAGCCAGCGGAACACCTGCCCTGCTCCGGCGTCGGCCAGCAGGAACCAGATGAAAAACGGGACCAGCAGGATCCGCACGGTGGTGAGGACGTTGGCGATATTGAGCAGGGGCACGGGGCGGGACACTGAATCAGTCACGGTTTCAAGGCTACCCGCCCGCCGTGGCCCTTCGGCCGCCGCCGGCGGGCACGCGACACCCGCCTCAGCGCCCGGTCAGGCTCCAGGCGTCCTCGGACCCTGAATCGTCGTCGTCGTAGTAGTCCTCCGCCTGCGGCCGGGAGTCCAGGTCTTCGGCGACCAGGTCACGCGGGCCCTCGAAGCCGTGGTTCGCGTTGGCGTTCTCCGCCAGCGCCTCCGTCAGCGGATCGGCCTCGCCCGCCGCGGCCGGGGC
>NZ_JBNHGF010000198.1:0-5170 GCF_059091005.1 Arthrobacter sp. Y3223164 | reverse complement strand
CTCAAACAGCGGCGCGATCGCCGGTTCCGCGGCGCCGGGCGTCGGCTGGCACGGCACCTGGCTGGCCAATGAACCGCCGAACATGAGGCCGTACAGGACCGGATGCTCCAGGGCCCACGCCCGGTAAGCCTTGCCCAGCGCTTCCAGTCCGTCGGGAGCGGCGCGCTGCTGGGAGGCCGCGAAGGAGGCGAAACCGTCGTCGAGGATGGCGGTGAGCAACTCCGCCTTCCCGCCGAAGAGCGAGTACACCGCCGTCGTCGACGTCCCGGCCGCCGCCGCGATCGCCCGGAGGGACACGCCGGGGGCGCCGTCGCGGGCGATCAGGGCCGCGGCAGTGTCGAGGAGTGTGCGGCGCAGCGAATCATCGTGGACTATGGGTCTTGCCATGAGCCCAGTATTCCATAACAATGTTCTGTAACACTGTTACGAAAGGAATCGGCTCATGTCTGAACACGTACACACAGGACGGTTCACAGCCGATCCGGGAGTCGAGCGCGTCACGGTTTTCCTCATCGGGATGCGGGCGAACCGCTGGTGGAAGATCGGCAAGGTGGCGCGCACCGCGTCGGCGATGCCGGCGATGCTGGCGCACCTGGCGGCATCGCCGGAGGCCGGCCTGCTGGGCTTCCACCAATGGTTCGGGCGCACCACGATCATGCTCAGCTACTGGAAGAGCCCGGAACACCTGCAGCGGTTCGCGTCCGACCGCTCGGCGCCGCACCTGGAACCCTGGCGGCGGTTCATGCGCGAATCGGCCGGCAGCGGGGACGTCGGTGTGTGGCACGAAACGTACGAGACGGTGCCGGGGGGCCGGGAGAGTGTCTACAGCGACATGCCGCGCTTCGGCCTGGCCGCGGCGACCGCCCACGTGCCGATCGCGGCGGGGATGAACACCGCCCGCCAGCGGTTCTCGCGGCAGGCAGGGTAGGAGGGCGGCACTGTAGGAGGCCGCAGCGCTGACGGAACGGCAGCGCTAACGGAGCGGCTGTGGGGGCCGGATGTCAGATCTACCGAAACAGGCGCAGGTTGTAGGCGTACCGGTAGGGAACGCCGCGGTTGCACTTGACGCCGGCGATGACGGAATAAACCGTGAGGAAGACCCAGATGGCGGCCGCGATGACGGCAAAGAGTCCGCTGACCGCCGGGATGAGGATCAGCAGGTTCGCAATGATGGCCACCGCCGTGGGCGGAACCGTGAAGTTCAGGGCCTCTTTGGACTCCTGGGCGGTAAAGGGACCCCGGTCCTTGAAGATCAGGTAGATCGCCAGCGACGGGAAGCAACCCAGGATGCCGCCGAAGTGCGCCATGGTGGCCCATTGCCGGTCCTCCGAAGGGGTCAGGGGCAAAGCGGACGCCGACGCGCTCTGGTACTGCTGGCGCGGAGCGGACTTGCGCTCCGGCTGCTGCTGACGAGCAGAGTTCTCGGACACTGGACCTACCTTCGGAAAATCTTCTGACGGCTCACTTCTGTTCCTAGCCTAGCTGTTCCAGCCCGTCTCCCGGTGCATTCCGCGGGCGGGGGCGCCCGACGGAACCGGCTCAAACCGTCAGGAAATCGATGACTTCTTCCACCCGGCCCAAGAGACTGGGCTCCAGGTCGGCATAGGTGTTAACACTGCCCAGCAGCCTCTTCCAGCCGTCGGCGATGTCTATCTGGGTCCGGTGCGGCCAGCCGAGGCCGGCGAGGATGCCGGTCTTCCAATCGGTGCCGCGCGGAACCACCGGCCACGCGGACCGGCCGATGACCGCCGGTTTAATGGCCTGCCACACGTCGACATAGGGGTGGCCCACAATCAGTACGTTGCCCGCCGCCGCGGGCACGGCCATGGCGGCCTCGGCTATCCGCCACTCCTTGGAGTTGGGGACCAGGTGGTCCACCAGGATGCCGAGCCTGCGCTGCGGGCCGGGGGAGAAGTCCGCCACGGCCGCTGCCAAATCGTCCACGCCGTGCAGGGGTTCGACCACGATCCCCTCTACCCGGAGGTCGTCTCCCCAGACCTTCTCCACGAGTTCGGCGTCATGCTTGCCTTCGACCCAGATCCGGCTGGCCCGCGCTACCCTGGCCCGCTGCCCCTCGACCTTGACCGAACCGGAGGCCGTCCGTTGCCGGACGGGAGCCTTCGCCGCGGGCGCCGCCGGCACCACCTTCACCGGCTCGCCCTCGAAGAGGAAGCCGAAACCCAGCGGAAACGAGCGGACCTTGCCCCGGCGGTCTTCCAGCGACACCAGATGCACACCGCCGGACTTCTCCACCCGGTCGACGGCGCCGACCCACCCGCTCTGTGCGTCCTCGAGCACCAATCCCGGTTCGGCGCCGATTTCGCGCAGTGCCCGGGCCTTGGGGGCGGTGAGATCCTGGGGGCCCCAGCCGTAGCTGCTCATAAAATTTAAGTCCTCTGCTGGTTGTCGTCCTCACGGCACGGCCGCCCGACAATGCTAACAACGGCGGCGACGTATTAGACTTAGCACTTGGACGTGTTGAGTGCTAACGGTCTGTCCGCAGACGAGTTGGAGACAGGAGGAGTGCAGTGAGCGAGGTCCGGAGGCTGGAAGTGCTCCGCGCCATTGTCGAAGACTATGTGCACTCGCGTGAGCCGGTGGGCTCCAAGGCACTGGTCGACCGGCACAGCCTGGGCGTATCGTCAGCCACGATCCGCAACGACATGGCGGCGCTGGAGGAAGAGGGGCTGATCGTCGCCCCGCACACCAGTGCCGGCCGGATTCCCACGGACAAGGGCTACCGCCTGTTCGTGGACCGGATTTCGGACGTCAAGCCGCTCTCTGCCCCCGAGCGCCGCGCCATCCAGAAACTGCTGGAAGGCGCCGACGACCTTGACGATGTCATGGAACGCACCGTGCGGCTGCTGTCCCAGTTGACCAACCAGGTGGCCGTCATCCAGTATCCCCAGCTGGGTGCTGCCAAGGTGCGGCACATCGAGTTCATCCTGCTGGCTCCCAAAAGGGCCCTGGTCGTGCTGATCGCGGACAACGGCAAGGTGGAGCAGCATGTCGCGGCGCTTCCGGCGGACGTCACCGAGGATGCCCTGGCCACGCTGCGCACGGCATTCCTGTCGGTGCTGTCCGGGAAGCCGCTGGCGGCAGTGCCGGGGCTGCTGAAGACCTCCCCGGTGCCGCCGCAGGCGGGGCCGGCGGGCACGGCCGAGGCCCTGGCGTCGCAGCTTTCGCAGCTTGCCGCGGCCACGAACGAGGAGCGGATCCTGATGGCCGGCACGGCCAACCTGGCCCGTTCCACGGTCGACTTCCAGCTGAGCATCGGTCCCATCCTCGAGGCTCTTGAAGAACAAGTGGTGCTGCTGCAGTTGCTCTCCGAACTGCATCAGGACGCGCGTGGCATGTCGGTGAGCATCGGCAGCGAAAACCCCTACGGTTCGCTGGCCGAAACCTCCGTGGTGGCCACCGGATACGGCCCGGGCGCGACGGCCAAGGTCGGCATCCTCGGCCCCACCCGGATGGACTATCCCACCACCATGGCCGCGGTCCGCGCCGTCGCACGTTATTTGTCACGGATCCTCGCCGGCTAGCCACACGCCGCGCAGTGTCCGCACCGGCCGTCGGCGCCGGTGAACCGATCCCCAGGAAGTGAAGTACTACAAGGTGAGTAACCACTACGACGCCCTCGGTGTCAGCCAGGACGCCTCCACCGAGGAAATCAAGAAGGCCTACCGCAAGCTGGCCCGCAAGCTGCATCCGGACGTGAACCCCGGCCCGGAGGCAGCCGAACAGTTCAAGCAGGTCAGCCACGCGTACGAGGTGCTGTCCGACCCGCAGAAGCGGCGCATCTACGACACCACCGGCAACGAGAACGGCAACGACACCGGCTTCGGCGGCGGCTTCTCCGGGTCCGGGTTCGCCTTCCAGGACATCTTCGAAAGCTTCTTCGGCGGCGCCGGAGCGGGCGGCGCCGGTCCGGCCTCCCGGACCCGCCGCGGCCAGGACGCCCTGATCAACGTGCGGATCGACCTCAAGGACGCGGTCTTCGGCGTCAACAAGAAAATCGAAGTGGACACCGCCGTTGTCTGCCCCACCTGCGACGGCAGTTGCTGCCGCCCCGGCACCAGCCCGCGCACCTGCGACATCTGCGGCGGTTCCGGCCAGGTCCAGCGTGCGGTGCGGTCCATCCTGGGCCAGGTCATGACCACTGCCGCGTGCGGCAGCTGCCAGGGCTTCGGCACGGTCATTCCCGACCCCTGCAACGAGTGCAACGGTGAGGGCCGCGTCCGCAGCCGGCGTTCGCTGACCATCAAGCTCCCGGCGGGCGTCGGGACCGGAACGCGGATCCAGCTGGCCGGCCAGGGCGAAGCGGGCCCCGCCGGCGGCCCGCAGGGCGACCTGTATGTGGAAATCCGCGTGAACCCGGACAAGAACTTCATCCGCGAGGGCGACGACCTGCACGTCACGCTCTCGGTGCCGATGACCGCCGCCGCGCTGGGCACCGACCTTACACTGGACACCTTCGACGGCGAACAGGAAGTCAGCATCAAGCCCGGCACGCAGGCGGGCGAGACCCTCACCCTGCGCGGCCTGGGCGTGACCCACCTGCGCGGCTACGGTCGCGGCGACCTGCAGGTGCACGTGCATGTGGAGACTCCCAGCAAGCTGGATGCGGAGCAGGAGGACCTGCTGCGCCGGCTCGCCAGTGCCCGCGGCGAGGAATACACCGAGGGCAAGCTGGCGTCCTCCGGCACGGGCGTCTTTGCCCGCCTGCGGGACCGGCTCGGTAACCTCTAGGCGTGACCAGCCACCTGTTTTTCACAGCTCCGGGCGAGCTCGACGACGTTGCTCCGGGCGACAGCTTCACCCTGGCCGGGGACGAGGCGCGGCACGCCGTCACGGTCAAGCGGATCGAACCGGGTGAAGCCGTCGATCTGGCCGACGGGCGGGGCCGGCGGCTGGTAGGGGAGGCCGTTGCCGGCACCTCAGGCCAGCTCACCGTCCGCGCGCTCCGGATCCTGCAGGAGCCGCGGCCCGACCCGGAGTTGGTGCTGGTGCAGGCGCTGGCCAAGGGAAACCGCGACGAACTTGCCATCGAGGCGGCCACCGAACTGGGCGTCGATGCCGTGGTGCCGTGGCAGGCCGAACGCAGCATCGTGCGCTGGAAGGCGGACAAGGCGGCCAAGGGCGCGGCGAAATGGCAGCTGGCGGTCCGCGC
>NZ_JBNHGF010000197.1:0-5173 GCF_059091005.1 Arthrobacter sp. Y3223164 | reverse complement strand
TCCGGCCGAGGATCCGTTCCATGAAGCCCGGCTGCGCCAGTTCGGCGCGGGTAGCGGTCCTGGCTAGCGTCTCGGGCCGGTCGGAGGCGGCCCGCTCCGCGGCGGGGAGCTGGCTGTTGAGCTCGTCCCGGAGCATCGCGCGCTGCTGCGGGGTCAACCGGTTGAAGGCTTCGGCGTGGGCCCGCTCCATGTCCTGGGGCGGTGCAGTCTGCAGCATGTACTTGTATTTCGCGATGGCCGCCTGGTCGGCGTCCCGGCCGGCGGGTTGCCCGGGCCTGCCGTCGCGAGGCTGCGGCCGGGACGGATACCTTTGACCGCCGTCGCCCCCGCCACGGTTGTACCCGCCGTCGTAGCCGCGGTCCTGCCCATAACCACGGTCCTGCCCGTAACCGCGGTCGTAACCACGGTCCTGACCGTAGCCGCGGTTGTAACCGCCGTCGTAGTTAGGGTCCTGGCCGTATTGGCGGTTTTGGCCGCGCCCGTAGCCTGCCTCCTGGCCGTAGCCGGGTCCCCGGCCGGAGTCCTGGGGCCGCGGCGGGCGCTGCTGTCCGGTGCGTTGGGCCAATTGCTCCTTGGCGTACTGGATGGCCTTTTGCTTGCCCTTTTGGACCAGCTTGTCGAACATTCCCACGGTTCCGCTCCTTGCCTGCCCGGTGGAAGCCGGTGCACGGGGTCATCTCTCCCCGTTAAGAACTGTTGGCGACGGCAAAGGGTTCCGGCGGTCTCCCTAGCCCGCGACGCGTTCGACCGCTTGCACGTGTTCGGGCCGCACCGGGGTGGTCTGGGCCAGGTACTCCGGGTGCTTTTCGACGTAGGCCTTAAAGTAGGGGCATACGGTCACCACGGACACCCCGGCAGCGGCCGTGTCATCCAGCGAGTAGCGGGCCAGACGTCCGGCCAGTCCCTGCCCGGCATACTCCTCGTCAACGGTGGTGTGGAAGAAGACACGCTCGGGGCCCGACGGCCCCTCGAACGGCAACCAGTGGGCCTTGCCGATCACCTTGCCGCCGTCCACCAGTTCGTAGCGGCGCCGTCCGGCATTGCTGCGGACGGCGATGGGGACGTCGGCTTCCATGGGTCCTCCTGATGATGGGGCGGTCCGGCAGTGCTCAGCCGCGGGGTCGCAGCTGGACGGTCGGCAGCGTCGGTGCGGGCAGCGGTGCGGGCGTCCCGTCGGGGAAGGGGCCGAACCGGGGATACGGGGCGCCGTCCGGATAGGTGCCGTTTTCGGGTTCCGGCGCGGGGTCGACGTCGATCTCGGCCTGCCAGGCGGCGCGGTACGCCACGATCTCCTCATGGCTCCGGCCCACGAAGTTCCACCACATGATGATCTGCTCGCCCAGCGGCTGGCCGCCGATGAGCAGCAGCCGGGCCGGGGCGTCCCCGGCCTCGAGGACGAGGCGCTTTCGCCCGGGGGCGAGGTAAACCAAGTGGTCCACCGGGACGTCGTTTCCGTCCAGCCGGAGGTCGCCGGTATCCAGCAGGACTCCGTGTTCGAACCCGGCGTCCAAGGCGAGTTCCAGCCGGGACCCCGCACGCAGCGTGGCCTCGGCACCGAGCAGCGGAGGGGTGTAGGTGTTGACGGGAGACGTGGAGCCGGCCAGCGAACCGAAGAAGACGCGCAACTCCGTCCCGTCGCCGACGACGGGTTCCGGTGCGTAATGTTCGAACGTCGGCGGCATGTTGCGGGTCGAGTCCGGAAGGGCGAACCAGAGCTGCGCGCCGTGCAGGACGGTGGTGTCCGGCGTCGAAAATTCCTGGTGGGAGATGCCCCGGCCGGCGATCATGAGGTTCACTTCCCCCGGGCGCACGATGGCTTCAAACCCGGCCGAATCCCGGTGCGCGATCTTGCCGGAGAACAGCCAGCTGACCGTGGCCAGGCCGGTGTGCGGGTGGCGGGGAACCTGCATGCCGCCGGTACCGGACACCAGGTCGGGCCCGTAATGATCCAGGAAGCACCAGGAAGCACCAGGAACCGATCAGGCTGCGCCGTTTCTGCGGCAGGGTGCGGCGGACGTTCATGGCCCGGATGCCGCCCAGCGGGACGTCACGCGGCGCCAGGACCTCCGCGTCGGCGGAGTCTGCTTCCAGTGAACAGACAACTTCCCTCGGTGCCGCCTCCAGGTTGCTCATGGCCTCAGTTTAGACGGGCGCTTGCAGCGTGCCGCCAGATGCAGCGTTGCACCTGCACCGCCGTGCATCGGGGAGGATGGGGGGATGGACGAACTCGGCGAACTGCTGCGCAGCCTGGATTACTGGTGGATCTACCCTGCCGGTGCGCTCTTCGTGACCGTTTCCGCGCTGGTTCCTCCGGTGCCGAGCACCACGCTGTTCGTCGCGCTGGGGTCGCTCTCGGTGCACTCGGACCACCTCGACCCTTACGTACTGGCGGCCGCCATGCTGGCCGGCGCGGTAGCGGGTGACGCCGGCACGTTCTTTCTGGTGCGCCGCTTCAACCTCGCCGAGCGGAAGGTGTTCTCCGGGCGACACTGGCAGTCAGGCTTCCGCAAGGCCCGCACCGGGCTGGGCCGCAAGGGGCTGCCGCTGGTGCTGACGTCCCGGTTTGTTCCCATGGGGCGGGTGACGCTCAATGTGGCCGCCGCTATGATTCCACAGCCCGGCCGCCGGTTCCTGGCGCACTCCGCCCTGGCCGGTGTGCTGTGGTCCGCCTACTCGGTGGGCATCGGCACCGCGTCGGGCGTGTGGCCGCAGCTGTCCACCGAGTTCGCGGTGCTGCTCGCCATCGCAGCGTCCTTGGTGCTCGGGTCGCTGATCAACCACACGTTGAAGTGGTGGGAAAACCGGCAACGGATGGAGTCCCTCCAGAAGCGGGGCCGCTAGGCGGTCGCCGGCACCGGCAGGAAGCGCGGGTGCCGGCGACTGTGTCAGGCCCGCTCTTCCACGCCGCACCAGTTGGCGATGAACAGAGCGATGCTCTTGGTGATTCGACGGACCGATTCGATGGATACCCGCTCGTCGAAGCCATGGATCGCTTCGGAGACCGGGCCGTAAACAAGCGCGGGCGTGTCGGCATAGAGCGCGAAGACACGCCCGTCCAGGTAGCCGGGAGTGGTGAAAGTGCCAAGCTCCTGACCGAAGACCTGCTCGTGCGTGCTCTCCAGCAGGGACTCGGCTTCACTGCCGGGCTCCAGCACGTAGCCTTCGGAGAAGAATCCGGTTTTGGTGGCGACGGCCTTGATCGGCTCGGGGCCGGCCCCCAGCCGGGCGAGGCATTCCTGCAGTTCGTGCCAGGCCTGCTCGGCCGGGATCCCGGGGTAAATGGCCGCCCGCACATCGAATTCACACCAGGCGGGCACGCTGGAGGGCCAGTCGCCGCCGATGATCTGCCCGAAGTTGAAGTTAATGGGGTGTTCCAGGTCCTCGAAGTAGCGGTGCCGGCCCCGCTCCGCGTTCCACTTCTCCTCGACTTCGCGCAGGGCGGTGATGGCGGTGTAGGCGGCGTCGATGGCGTTGAAGCCGGTGCCCATCTCGCGCGGATGGGTCGGGTTACCGGTGACACGCACCTTGAACCAGAGCACCCCGACGTTGGCCCGGACCAGCATGTCCTCTTCGGGCTCGGGAATGATGACCGCGTCCGCCCGGTAGCCGCGCATAAGCGCGGACAGGGAACCGTTGCCCGTGCATTCCTCTTCGACGACGGACTGGAAGTGGATTCGGCCGGCGGGTTCGAGGCCGGCCGCCTTGACGGCGTCGAACGCGAAGAGGTTGGCGGCCAGCCCGGCCTTCATGTCGCCGGCACCGCGGCCGTACATCCAGCCGTCGATGATGGGAGCATCCCAGGGGGAGCGCGACCATGCCTCTTCCGGCCCTTCCGGCACCACGTCGACGTGTCCGTTCAGGATAAGCGAGCGGCCGGTTTCGGCGGCAGGCCGGTACGTGCCGACAACATTGTCGACGTCGTCGTAGGAGACGGTGACGGGGCCGAAGCCCGGATGCGTGGCGAGCTCGTCGGGATCCAGCTGCCAGCGGTCCATTTCCAGGCCGCGGGCGGCCATCGCCGTGTGCAGCAGGTCCTGCGCGCTGCCTTCCGCGGTCCGCAGCGACGGGTGCTTCACCAGCTCCTGGGTGAAGGCCAGCTGCGCGTCGAACGCGGCGTCGACGGCATCGAGAATACGTTGGGACTGTTCGTCATTGATCATCCGAATGCTCCTTGATATGGCGCGGGGGAGCCGCCCGGCTGGACGGCTCCCCCGCGAGGTGGTGAGACGCTGGCTTCCGGCGGCGGTGTCCACCGGAGGCCGGAGCCCGCCCCGGGGTGGGGCGGGCGTGGGGACTTAGCTGTCGGCTACGATCTGCTTGTCCTTGACCCGCAGCCGCTCGCCGAGGAACCCGCCGAGGGCCGTGAGCAGCGCGATGATGGCAAGGATCATGGCCGCGCCCCAGGACTGGTTGCCGGAGACGCCGAGCATGGCGGTGGCGATCATGGGCATGAAGCCGCTGGTCGCGCCGGCGATGTTGTAGCCCAGGGCCACGCCGGAGTAACGCAGTTTCGCCGGGAACAGTTCGGTCAGCAGCGCGCCGTTGACCGCGTACGCCACGGCGATCAGCATGATGCCGAAGGTGATGGCCAGGGTGATCAGCAGCGGGGACTTGGTGTCGATCATGGCGAACAACGGGAAGGCCAGGACGGCGGTGAGGATGCCGCCCCACATGGTGACCTTGCCCGGGCCGATCTTTTCCGCGAGCCGGCCCATCAGGATGGTGACGATGATCTGGGCGACGGCGGCGATCAGGGTGGCGTTGACCATCACGTTGCGGTCCACCCCTAGGGTGTTGACGCCGTAGCTGACCACGAAGGTGGTGATCATGTAGAAGCCGCCCACGCCCAGCAGGGCGGCGAGCACGGCAACCACCAGGCGGCCGCCGGCGTTGCGGAAGACGTCGAAGGCCGGGACCTTGGAGGTCTCTTCCTGGGCCAGCAGATCCTTGAAGATCGGCGACTCCTCCACCTTGAGCCGGATCCACAGGGCGATCAGGAGCATCGGGAAGGCCAGCAGGAAGGGAATGCGCCAGCCCCAGGCGTCAAAGAAGTCGGACGGGAAGAGCAGCACGAGGGTGAACGCCGTGGACGCCAGCAGGGTCGCCACCGGCGAGCCGACCTGGACCAGGGCGGCGTACCGGCCGCGCTTCTCGGCCGGGGCGTGCTCGACGG
>NZ_JBNHGF010000196.1:0-5214 GCF_059091005.1 Arthrobacter sp. Y3223164 | reverse complement strand
GCTGGGGTGACGTTCTTGGATAAGGACGGCACCGCAGAGGACACCTACACGATCCCGGCCGTTGAGGGCGTGGATTACCTGGTCGGCGGCAAGGCTGTGGCAGCAGGCTCGTACAAGGGCACAGGCACCGTGACCATCACTGCGAAGGCACTGGCCGACTACGTCCTTGCTCCCGGCGCCGAGACCGAGTGGACGCACGCGTTTAAGGCCACTCCGTACCCGGTAACCCCGGCTGGGGTGACGTTCTTGGATAAGGACGGCACCGCAGAGGACACCTACACGATCCCGGCCGTTGAGGGCGTGGATTACCTGGTCGGCGGCAAGGCTGCGGCAGCAGGCTCGTACAAGGGCACAGGCACCGTGACCATCACTGCGAAGGCACAGGCCGACTACGTCCTTGCTCCCGGCGCCGAGACCGAGTGGACGCACGCGTTCAAGGCCACCACGTCCCCAGTGCCCACGCTGCAGTCCGCAGCGCCCCTCGTCTCTGGCACGACGAAGGTAGGCTCAACGCTGACCGTCGGCACCGGGACATGGACCTCGGGTACCACGTTCAAGTACCAGTGGTACCGCTCGGGCACAGCCATTACGGGTGCCACTGCCAAAACTTACAAGCTCACCGGTTCCGATGCCGGCAAGACTCTAAAGGTCAAGGTCACCGGCACCAAGACCGGGTATACCGTAGTGTCGAAGACCTCGAAGTCCACGATCGCGATCGCCAAGGGGACGCTCACCAGCAAGACCCCGGTCATCTCTGGCACGACGAAGGTGGGAAAGACGCTCGCTGCGACAACCGGGACCTGGACCTCCGGGACCACGTTAAAGTACCAGTGGTACCGTTCGGGCGCGGCCGTCAAGGGCGCCACTGCCCAAACTTACAAGCTCACCGGCTCCGATGCCGGCAAGACTCTAAAGGTGAAGGTCACCGGCACCAAGACCGGATATACCGTAGTGTCGAAGACCTCGAAGTCCACGATCGCGATCGCCAAGGGGACGCTCACCAGCAAGACCCCGGTCATCTCTGGCACGACGAAGGTCGGAAAGACGCTTACTGCGACAACCGGGATTTGGACCTCCGGAACCACGTTGAAGTACCAGTGGTACCGTTCGGGCGCGGCCATCAAGGGCGCCACTGCCAAGACCTACAAGCTCACCGGCAGCGACGCCGGCAGGACTATAAAGGTCAAGGTCACTGGCACCAAGACCGGATACACCAGCGTGTCAAAAACATCGACACCCACGGCCACGATCGGACGCTAAAACTCTAATGACTACGCCTGTTGGGGCTGCCCCGGGTTTCGTTGACTCTCGGGGTTGATGGTTTTCAGGCGGCTTGAGGGCCGGTTTCGATTGTCTCAAATTCGAGGGGTGTGAGGCGGCCAAGGGTCCGCTGACGGCGCCGGCGGTGGTAGGTCTTCTCGATCCAGGTAACGATGGCCAGACGCAATTCCTGCCTGGTGGACCAGCGCGGCCGGTCCAGGACGTTCTTCTGCAGCAGGGCAAAGAACGATTCCATGGCGGCATTGTCGCCGCAGGCGCCGACCCGTCCCATCGATCCGATCAGTCCGCTGCCCTTGAGCGTCCGCACGAACACCGTGGAGCGGAACTGGGAGCCGCGGTCGCTGTGCACCACAGTTTCCTGCGGCGACCTCAAAGCGACTGCATTGCGCAGCGCAGAGACGGCCAGAGAGGCCTTCATCCGGGAGTCGATGGAGTAACCGACGATCCGGTTGGAGTAGACGTCCTTGATTGCGCAGAGGTAGACCTTGCCCTCGTCGGTGCGGTGTTCGGTGATGTCCGTCAGCCACAGCTCATTCGGGGCGGAAGCGGTGAAGTTCCGGCCGACCAGATCGTCGTGGACCGGCGGGCCGGCCTTGCGGCTAAGTCCCCGCTTCTTGGCAAAGACGGACCAGATGCGCTGGCTGCTGCACAGCCGCTGCACCCGGTTCTCCCCGGCGCTGATGCCCAAGGCCGGCAGTTCGTCGGCGATGAACCGGTACCCGAATGACGGATCGTCGGCATGAATATCTAGGGCGGCGTTGATCAGATGGGCATCAGCCCGGTCCCGGTCGGAGACGGGATTGGCCTTCCATTTGTAGAAGGCCTGCTTGGAGAAGCCGAGCACCCGGCAGGTCACCGCGACGGCGATTCCGTCGGCGGCAAGGTTGAGGACCAGCGGGAATTTCATTTTGGGGGCAGTTCCCTCGCGAAGAACGCCGCGGCCCGCCGCAGGATCTCGTTCTCCTGCTCCAGCAGCCGGATCCGTTTCTTTGCGTCTCGCAGCTCCGCCGCTTCCTTCTCCGTCATGCCAGGGCTGACACCTTCTTCGATGTCGGCCTTTTTCAGCCAGTTATGCAGGGTCGCCTCGGAGATGCCGAAGTCCTTGGCGATCTGCGCCAGCGGGCTTCATGCTTCCGCGCAACGGCGACGACATCGCGGCGGAACTCGGCGGGGTAGGGCTTGGGCACAGGAACATCCTTCCTGCAAGGAATGAATCCTCACAAGTCAGACGTCAACTGAACCGGGGGCAGTCCCGGTCGTCCAAACTCCAGAACACGTAGGCGGCGCCGCTACAGTTGTCCAATGAAAACCAGTGCAGCAACTGCGACATGCGCTATCTCCCGGCGGTCACGTCGCTGAGTCGCCGTCCGTCCGGTCAATCACGCGGCCGGTGCCGGCGATTTCCCGTGCGAGCTCGATGCCGTCCTTGGCCTCCTGAAGGGACGGATACGTCACCGATTCGGCCATGAGTTTTCCCTTACCGTCCAGCATTCTGACCCGGTAGCCGCCGTCGGGCGCCTTGATCACTTCGAAATGCCCTGCCATGTCTAGCGTTCCTATCCACGAGGTTTCCACGGCGCTGTCGAGTCCAAACAGTATGCCATCCGGCGTTTACTGCCGTCTTGGGCCCTTGCCACACCCGCCCGCCGCGAGGAAAGTGGACAGTACGCTGACACGCTAGCGAAGGGAAAAACCCATGCAGATCGACAAGCAGCAGATCATCGACTTCCTCAAGCAGCAGGGAAACGAGGACCAGGCGGTTGCGGCAGATGCCGAACTGCCGCAGAAGGTGGACACCGAGCGCGACTCAGGGCTGTTGTCCAAGCTGGGCATCGACGTCGACGCGCTCCTCGGCAAGCTCCCCGGGGGATTGGGCGAGAAGCTTGGCGGCATGAAGGACAAGCTGGGCGGCTTCGGGTAACAAACGCTTCCGCCTAAAGCGGCCGCGCCCCGCAGCGCCCGGAGGACTTCCTAGCGGTTGGCTCCGGGCGTTGCCGTGCCCGCCACCATGGGATTTATCGGCAGCCATGCCGGGCCGACCGCGAACTCGTCTTGCACTGACACGCTGAAGCCGGCGGCAGCGATCGCCGCCGCGGTGTTCCGGTTGGGCTCGCAGCCCTGCGCCGCGAATGACCACACGGGCCGCAGCAGGTCCTGAACTTTGCCGTGCGCGCCCGGGCCGCGCACGTGCTCCAGGAAGAGAAGCTTGCCGTCTGGCTTGAGCACTCGCCTGGTTTCGGCCAGAGCCGCCGCCTGGTCGGGGACGCTGCACAGCACCAGGGTGAACACCACGGCATCCACGCTGGCGTCCTCGGCCGGCAGGTCCTCGGCTACCGCATCCACGACGCGCACCGCTGCGGAGTGGGACCCCACCCGGGGCTCCAGTCGCTTGCGCATGTTCGGGTCCGGCTCGACCAACGTCACGGAGCACCCCGGCGGGAAGTACGGCAGATTCGCGCCGGTGCCGGCACCGACGTCGTACACAATCCCGCTCAGTCCGGACAGCAAGGCCTTGCGATGCGACGCGAGCTCCGCCGGTTCGCGGCGAATGGCAGCATCATATTGCGCGGCGAACAGCGCGCTTCGCAGTCCCATGAGCGTGGTCCTTTGTTCGGCTCGGGAGTGGGCCCCGGTGTCGACCATACTCCGGGTGCCCGGCGGAAGGGAGGGCGTTCAGGCCGGCCGCGTGGTTTCCTCCGGTTCCTCGGGCTGCTCCTGTCCGTCCGCACGTTCCTTGGCCGCCTTAAGCTGCCTGTGCAGCGAAGCGTTGTCCTCTTCCAGCTCCAAAACCTTGCCGACGCCGGCCAGGTTCACGCCGTCGTCGACCAGCTCTCCGATGCGTCGGAGGCGGTCGACGTCGTCCTGGCTGTACCGCCGCGTGCCGCCCGCCGTGCGCTCCGGTTCCAGCAGGCCGCGGCGTTCGTACAGGCGCAGGGTTTGCTCGCCCACGCCCACGATGTCTGAGACCACGGAGATGCCGTAGACGCCCTTGTCCGTCCGCGGCTGCCGCTTCTTCTCGCGTGCCAAAATTCCTCCCAAAACCGACTTGCAAACATAGTAGCGCAGAGTCATAATATCTGTGCGCTCGAACATAGATTTAGTGAGCGCCGAAGAGAAGAACTGAAGGAGGCTGCCATGTTGATGAGAACTGATCCCTTCCGTGAGCTGGACCGCCTGACCCAGCAGGTCTTCGGAAACCAGGCTCGCCCGGTGGCGATGCCGATGGATGCGTGGCGCGAGGGCGAGGAGTTCGTCGTCGAACTCGACCTGCCCGGCGTCGATCCGTCCACCATTGACCTGGACGTTGAACGCAATGTCCTCACGGTTGCTGCGGAGCGCAAGTCCAAGATCGAGGACGGCAAGGAAGTCGTTGCCGCCGAACGGCCCAGCGGCACGTTTAGCCGCCAGCTGATCCTGGGCGACACGCTGGATACGGACAAGGTCACGGCGAATTACGAGGCCGGCGTGCTGTCCCTGCGGATCCCCATCCGCGAGCAGGCCAAGCCGCGTAAGATCGAGATCAACAGCGGAGACACCAAGCAGATGATCGACGCCTGACCTGTGGGATCGCAGCCGGTGGTGACGTCCGGGCGCGGGCGGAGCCACCGGCTGGCCGTGAGCGGCGAACGCTTCCGGCAGCAGGAGGGAGGCACGCGTGGGTGACACCGACTTCTACGCCGTCCTGGGTGTGGCGCCCGACGCCAGCGATGCGGACATCCGGCGCGCCTACCGGGCCTTGCTGCGCCTGCATCATCCTGATTTGAACCACGACGGCGATGCGCCGCGGTCTCGTGCCGACGGCTTGGCGATGGGGGCCATCCTGCAGGCTTACTCTGTCTTGGGAGACGTGGGCCGCCGCGCAGATTACGACCGCGGACGCGTCCGGAGCGGCGGACGCGGGCAAACGGCGGCGTCTTCGCCAGGCGGCCGCCG
>NZ_JBNHGF010000195.1:0-5238 GCF_059091005.1 Arthrobacter sp. Y3223164 | reverse complement strand
GCGGTGGCGCAGTGGGCGGTGGCTTCTGCCAAAGGGCTCGACCTTGAGTCGGTGGCCCACGCGGGCCTCAGCTGGCAGCGTGACGACGGCGGCTGGGTCGGCGCCGATACCGACACCGGCTACGTCGTGATCACGGTGGCGCGGGGCCCGGTCGCCTGAACCGCCCGGCGCGGCTAGACGATGAGTTCGACGATCGGCTGAAGGTAACTGCGGAAGGCGCTTTCGTCGTCCAGCAGTGTCTGGCACAGCAGCACCCGGTCCGGCTCCACGAACCAGGCACGCGGCTCGCACAGCGGCAGCTCGATGAGCTTCAGCTCGAAGGTACGCGCGGCGCGGCCGAGCTCCATCTCCCGGTCCTGGACCAGCTCGCGGATCAACCCGTTCGTGCCCTTGGCCTCGCGCTCCTGCGCCAACTTCCCGTACTCGGCCATCCGGGCACGCGCCCAGCTCATCCCGGCGCCGAAGTGGGCCTGCAGCAGCAGCCGCAGCGCGGGGCTGCCGGCGAAGGCGGGAAAGGACGGCGGGGCCAGTTTCGCGGCGTTGCCCGGGCGGTCACGGACCAGGTCCTCCCACCACTTCTCCCATTCGTCCCGCAGCGCCGCCGGGCCGCCGACATGCGCGGTCAGCTGAGTGGGATCGGCGGTGCGGACCGTCGGCAAGACCGGCGACACCGCGGGCCGGCCGGCTCCGGCCAGGCCGGCGGCGTCGCGAAGGTAGAGGGCCAGCAGCATATGTCCCGAGGTGTCTGCGGTGATCCGCCACCCCGGCCCGCCCGTCTGGTGCATGCTGTCCGCGTCCTTTCGCTCGGACCGACGACGCAGCTCATCTGCAGTGGCCCCCGCACGCGGGTGCCGCCCGCGGGCATCCCCACTGCCGCCTGTAGCTCAACTCTAGACCTTGCTGTCCAGCCCTTGTACCTGCCCCGCTGCGGGCCGTGGCGGGGTGACCGGGGGTGAGCTACTAAGCTGGTGGGCATGAGAATTCTGGTCACCGGAGGAACCGGCTTCATCGGCTCGCACACCACGCTCGCCCTGCTGGAGGCGGGGCACGACGTGGTGGTGCTCGACAACCTGGCCAATTCCAGCGAGGAGTCGCTGCGCCGCGTCCAGGAGCTTGCCGGCCGGCAGGCACGGTTCCACCAGGCCGACCTGCTGGACGAGGCCGCGCTTAACCGGGTGCTGGAGACCGAGTCCGTGGACGCCGTGATCCACTTTGCCGGCCTGAAGGCCGTCGGCGAGTCCGTTGAAAAACCCCTGCATTACTACCACAACAATGTGGGCGGCACGCTGAACCTGCTCCGCGCGATGGATGCCCACAACGTCCGCACGATCGTGTTCAGTTCCTCGGCCACCGTGTACGGCGCCACCGAGGAGGTGCCGCTGACCGAGAAGCTTCCGCTGGACGCGATCAATCCCTACGGCCGGACCAAGGAACAGATCGAGGACATCCTGTCCGACCTGGGCGACTCCGACCCGCGCTGGCACGTGGCCCTGCTGCGCTACTTCAATCCCGTGGGAGCGCACGAAAGCGGGCGGATCGGCGAAGACCCGACGGGTGTGCCCAACAACCTGCTGCCGTTCGTGGCGCAGGTGGCCGTGGGCCGCCGGGACAGGGTCCGGGTCTTCGGCAGCGACTACCCGACGCCGGACGGTACCGGCGTGCGCGACTACATCCATGTCATGGACCTGGCCGCCGGACACCTGGCGGCCCTGGACTTCATCGCCGGCCGGCCCGGCGTGCGCCGATGGAACCTGGGCACCGGCAAGGGCTCCTCCGTCCTGGAGGTGCTCGCCGCGTTCGGCAAGGCAGCGGGATTCGACATCCCCTACGAGCTGACCGACCGGCGCCCCGGGGACGCCGCCATCAGCTATGCCGACCCTTCCGCCGCGCTGGCCGAGCTCGGCTGGTCGGCGGTCAAGAACCTCGAGCAGATGTGCGAAGACCACTGGCGCTGGCAGAAGAACAACCCGAACGGCTACGCCGGCTGAAGCAAACCGAACGGCCCCCGGATCGCTCCGGGGGCCGTCGGCGTTATGGCGTGCTCCGCCGTCGTACTAGCGGGCCGGGTACTCGCGCTCCTGCGCACCCGTGTACAGCTGCCGCGGGCGGCCGATCTTGGTCTGCGGGTCCTTAATCATCTCCCGCCACTGGGCGATCCAACCGGGCAGGCGCCCGATGGCAAACAGCACCGTGAACATCTTCTCCGGGAAGCCCATGGCCTTGTAGATCAGGCCGGTGTAGAAGTCCACGTTCGGGTACAGCTTGCGCTCGATGAAGTAGTCGTCCGCCAGCGCCTTCTCTTCCAGCCGCATGGCGATATCCAGCAGCTCGTCGTTGCCGCCGAGCTTGCCCAGGATCTCGTGCGCGGTGGCCTTGACCAGGCGGGCGCGCGGATCGTAGTTCTTGTAGACGCGGTGCCCGAAGCCCATCAGGCGCACGCCTTCTTCCTTGTTCTTGACCTTCTCCATGAACTGCTCCGGCTCCTGGCCGCTGGCCTGGATCTGGCGGAGCATGTTCAGCACCGCCTCGTTGGCGCCGCCGTGGAGCGGGCCGAACAGCGCGTTGATGCCGGCCGAGACGGACGCGAACATGTTGGCGTTGGAGCTGCCCACCAGGCGCACGGTGGACGTGGAGCAGTTCTGCTCGTGGTCAGCGTGCAGGATGAGCAGCAGGTCCAGGGCCTTGACCACCGTCGGGTCCAGTTCGTAGGGCTCGGCGGGCAGGCCGAAGCTCAGGCGCAGGAAGTTCTCCACCAGGTTCATGGAGTTGTCCGGGTAGAGCAGTGCCTGGCCGATCGACTTCTTGTGCGCGTAGGCGGCGATCACCGGCAGCTTCGCCATCAGGCGGATGGTGGAGAGCTCCACCTGCTTGTCATCGAACGGGTCCAGCGAGTCCTGGTAGAAGGTGGACAGCGCGCTGACCGCCGAGGAGAGCACCGGCATCGGGTGCGCGTCGCGCGGGAACCCGCCGAAGAAGCCCTTGAGCTCTTCGTGCAGCAGGGTGTGGCGGCGGATCTTGTGGTCGAACTCCTCCAGCTCGGTGGGGGTGGGCAGTTCGCCGTAGATCAGCAGGTAGGACACTTCGAGGAAGCTCGAGTGCTCGGCCAGCTGCTCGATCGGATAGCCGCGGTAGCGGAGCACACCGGCGTCGCCGTCGATGTAGGTGATGGCCGAGGTGGTCGCCGCCGTGTTCATGAACCCCGGGTCGAAGGTGACCGCGCCGGTCTGCTTCAGCAGTTTGGATACGTCGTAACCGTCGTTGCCTTCGGCGGCCTTGAGCCGTGGGAGTTCGAGTTCGCCGCCATCGAAGTGCAGCTTGGCACCGGTCTGCTCAGTCATTGAGTCCCCTTCAGGAGGTATAGAAGCTAACGGCACGCCGGGCGCTTGTGGCACTGAGCATGCACATACTCGGGTAAAACGCTACCCGTAGAGTCGCGGATATATCTAATCCGCGACATATATTTTTGTTCATATCCACAGTCAGGCGCTGCCGGGCCGGGTCAGGAAAGCCGCTCGACGGCGGCGTCAATGCGTTCGTCGCTGCCGGTCAGCGCCACCCGGATATGGCCGTTGCCGGCCTCGCCGTAGAACACGCCGGGTCCGGTGACGATGCCCAGCTCGGCCATGCGGCCCACGGTGGTCCATGTATCTTCCCCCGCGCTCCCCCACAGGTACAGCCCGGCCTCGGAATGGCGGATCTGCACGCCGAAATTCTCCAGCGCCGGCAACAGCCGCTCGCGCCGGCTCCGGTACAGGTCCTTCTGCTCCTGGACGTGCGCGTCATCGCGCAGGGCGGCGAGCATCGCGGCCTGGACCGGGAGCGGCACGATCATGCCGGCATGCTTGCGGCTGTTGATGATGTTCGGCATCAGCGCCGGGTCGCCGGCCAGGAACGCGGCACGGTACCCGGCAAGGTTTGACTGCTTGCTGAGCGAGTAGGCGCACAGCAGGCCCTCGTGCGAGCCCTGCGCGATGTACGGGTCCAGCACGCTCGGCACGGCCTGCCCGCCGCGGGCGGTGTCCCAGGCGCCCCAGCCCAGCTCCGCGTAGCATTCGTCGGAAGCGACCACCGCGCCCAGGCCGCGGGCGTCCTCCACCAGGGTGCGCAGCTCTGCCCGGTCCCGGACAATGCCCGTCGGGTTGCCCGGCGAGTTGACCCACACCAGTTTCACCCGGCTCCTGGTCTGCGCATCCAGGTCCGCCAGGTTGTCCGCCGCCACCGGGGTTGCGCCGGCGAGGATGGCGCCGATGTCGTAGGTCGGATAAGCCACGACGGGGCGCACCACCACGTCGCCCGCCCTGAGTCCCAGCAAGGTGGGCAGCCAGGCGACCAGCTCCTTGGAACCGACGGTGGGCATGACCGCTTCCGGATCCAGGCCGGGAACGTTGCGACGGCGGCCGAACCAATCCGTGATCGCTTCCCGCAGTTCGGCGGTGCCGTGGGTCGTGGGGTAGCCCGGGGCATCGGCGGCCGCGGCCAGGGCCTCCCGGACGACGGCCGGAGTGGAGTCAACCGGCGTGCCGATGGACAGGTTCACCGCGCCGCCGGGGTGCCCGGCCGCTTTTTGCGCGTAGGGCGCCATGGCGTCCCACGGGTATTCCGGCAGCTGCAGGCCGAAAGGACTCATCGAGTTCAGTCTTGGTTCTGCGGCGGCAGCGCGGCGATCAGCGGGTGGTCCTTGTGCGTGTTGCCCAGCTTGGCGGCACCGCCCGGGGAACCCAGGTCGTCGAAGAACTCCACGTTGGCCTTGTAGTAGTCGGCCCACTCCTCGGGGGTGTCATCCTCGTAGTAGATGGCTTCGACCGGGCAGACCGGTTCGCAGGCGCCGCAATCGACACACTCATCCGGGTGGATGTACAGGGACCGTTCGCCTTCGTAGATACAGTCCACCGGGCATTCTTCGATACATGCCTTGTCTTTTACATCCACGCACGGCTGTGCGATTACGTACGTCACGTCCGTCAGCACCTTTCTGAACAGTTCCCACTAGCGTATCCGTTGGGACCATTATCTCCCCAGCCGGGCACGGCCCGCCTAAGATGGTCACGTGATACCCGCTACCCCCGCCGCGTTCCTGGCCGCAGCAGCACCGGGAACGCGCGTGGTGGTCCGGTACCGAATCGAGGGCGGCTTCACCGACGTGCTCGGCGAACTGCGGGCCGTCGACGCCGACAGCTGCACGGTAGGCACCAGGCGCGGAGACGTCGTCGTCCCGTTGCCGGCCGTGGCCGCGGCCAA
>NZ_JBNHGF010000194.1:0-5255 GCF_059091005.1 Arthrobacter sp. Y3223164 | reverse complement strand
GCCGGCGTCGAACCGGCCCAGGTCGCCGCGCTCCCCCGCCAGGTAGGCCCGCCGGCCCACGACGAGGGTGTACATCCAGTAGGCGGCCAGCACCAGCACACCGATGCCCAGGCGCAGCCAGTCCGGCAGTTGGCTGGGGGTCACGAAGCCCTCGACCAGGCCGGAGATCAGGAGGACGAGGACCAGTCCCAGGGCGACGGTAATCAGCGACCTGCCTTCCCGGGCCAGCGAGGCGGTGCGGGTGAGCCGGCCGGGCGAGACCCAGGACCAGAAGATCCGCAGTCCGGCCGCACCGGCAATGAAGATGGCGGTCATCTCCATCAACCCGTGCGGCAGGATGTAGAGGAAGAAGACGTCCAGCCGGTCGTAGGCGGCCATCATCCCGCCGGCCATGCCCACCCCCTGGGCGTTCATGAACAGGATGTACGGCACCCACAGTCCGGTCACTCCGAAGGCCACCGCCTGCGCGGCAATCCAGGCGTTGTTGGTCCACACCATGCCGGCGAAGGAGGCGTTGGGATTCTCGGAGTAGTAATTGACGAAGTCCTCTTCCACGTACTGCCGGATGTCCTCGTTGGACCCCATCGCTTTGATGACCTCGGGGGTTCCCGCCACCCAGGCGCCGAACAGCCAGGCCACCAGGACGAAGAGGGCACCGATGACCACGGTCAGCCAGCGCAGGCGGTAGAACGCGGCCGGCAGCGACAACACGAAGAACTCCGCCACGTCCCGGGCAAAGTTGGAGCGGGCCCCCGTGAACCGCGTCCTGGCGCGCGACAGGCGGGTGGACAGGGCCGCCGACAGTTGGCCCTCGGCGGCCACCGACCGGATCATCGACAGGTGGGTTGAGGTGCGCCGGTAGAGCACGAGCAGTTCATCCGCCTCGGGGCCGGTGAGCCTGCGTTTGGCGCTCAGTTCGTCCAGCCGCTGCCAATCGTGCTCATGCACCGCGGCGAAGGCATCGATATCCACGCTCCTAGCCTAGCCGCCGCGCGCGGAAGATCCGGGGCGCCGCCCGGCCCGCCGCCCCGGATCGATAGAGTGGAACCGGGCGGCACAGACCGCCCGGGAAAGGGATCCGATGAGCAACGTCATCACCGGCGAGGCGGTAGTGCTGGAACTGCGGCCGGCGTCGTTCGGCGTCCGGGCGCTGAGCTCGATCATCGATGTGGTGGCCAACGTGATCCTGCTGATCGCCGCCTTCGTGCTGCTGTCGGAGACCCTCGAGGTCGGGTTCGACGCCGCAGCCGCCCGCGCGCTGGTCATCGCCGTGGTGCTGTTCTTCCTGGTCGGGGTGCCCATCGCCGTCGAGACCCTTACCCGCGGCAAGTCGCTGGGCCGCTGGGTCATGGGCCTGCGGATCGTGCGCGACGACGGCGGTGCCATCCGGTTCCGGCATGCGCTCATCCGCGGCCTCGTGGCGGTCTTCGAACTGTACATCCTGCTCGGTTCGGTGGCCTTCATGGTGGCCCTGTTCAATGACAGGTCCAAACGGCTCGGCGACCTGCTGGCGGGCACCTACAGCATGCGGGAACGCGTCGCGGTCGCACCGAAGATCCTGCCGGAAATCCCCCCGCAACTGGCCCCCTGGGTAAAGCTCGCCGACATGGGGCGGCTGCCGGAGCCGCTGGCCCGGCGGATTATCCAGTTCCTCTCCCAGGCGCCCAAGATGATTCCCGCCTCCCGTGCCCGGTTGGCCACGGCCCTGGCCAACGAGGCGTCCGGCTATGTCTCTCCCCCGCCGCCGGCCGGGACGCCGCCGGAAATGTACCTGCTGGCCGTGATGGCCGAACGGCGCGAACGCGACTTCGTCCGGCTGTCCCGACAGCAGGAGCGCGCCGCCCGGCGTGGCGCCCGGCTGCATTCCCTGCCCTTCCGGGACTAGGCGCGGCCGCGCGGACCGCCCGGTGGCCACCGAACCGCCGGGCGCGGGACAGCTACCCCTTGTCCTGCGACGTCCAGGTCTTCCAGTCCACGTTCCAGTCCCCGAAACCGTCCGTCGGGTCCAGGAACCCGCCGTCGGTATTGCGGATATCCACGATGTCCCCGGTCCGCATGGTCTCGTAGAAGTACCGGGCGCCGGCTTCGGACATGCCCACGCAACCGTGGGAAATGTTGCGCACGCCCAGGGCGGAGGGGTCCAGCGTGGTGTGGACGAACTCGCCGCTGTTGCTCAACCGGCTGGCGTACTTGGCGTCGAACGGCTCGTACCAGTCCGGGTCTCCCGGTTTCAGCCCGATGCTGCGCGGGTTGAACGGCAGCGATTCATGCATGTCCATGATCGGGTGGATGCCCTTGCTGGACGGCCAGTTCGGGTCGCCCAGCGTCACCGGGAAGGTCTTGGCCAGGTCGCCGCCCACGTAGATCTTCATGGTCTTGGTCTTGTTGTCCACGATCGCCCGGCGGTCATCGAGGATGTTGACGGTGATCTTCTCGTCGTTCATGCCGATCATGTTGTTGCCGAACTCCACGCCGAACAGTTTCATGTCCACGGTCACGGTGCTGTTCGGCTCCCAGTATCTTTCCGCGCGGAAGCGGGCCTTGGTTTCGGAGTACCAGTAAAATTCGCCCTTCTGCCCGGCGGAGGTGGTGATGGAGATGGCCTCCTCCACCGCTCGCTTGTTGAGCACGGGTTCGCTGAAGTTGAACTCCAGCGGCTGGGCGATGCCCACGCTTTGCCCGTCCAGCGGGTACATCCAGCCGTCGGCCTGGTTGGGAGCGAGCACGGTGGTAAAGCTTTGCTGCTTCACGGTCTCGGTGCCGGCGCGGTCCACCAGGGTGTAGCTGAACTCGTATTCGGTCAGGAAGTCCAGGCGTTCCGTTGCCTTCCAGACGCTGCCGTCTGCGGACAGCTCCCCGGCGATCGGTTCGCCGCCCTGTGCCGGCGCCAACGCCACGTCCTTGATGGAGGCGTTCTTGGCGGTAATGGTGGCCACGGTGGCGGGGTTAACCTCCACGGCTTTGTCTGCCGGGGTGACACCGACGGACATCGCCTTGACGACCGGCGCGGAGAAGCCCTGCCGCTCGGCCGGGGCGGCGGCGAACACCCGTCCCAATTGGCCTGCGAACGTGGGCGACGCCATGGTTGCCGCAGTGACGGCCGCGGCGGCTGCCACCAGCACTCCGACGATGCACAGCAGGGCGATCTTAAGGCCCTTGCGCTTCTTTTTTTCCTCAGTCATCCCAACCCAACTCACGAGACCCCGGCGGCGGGTAACCGCCGCTGCAGGGCACAACAGCACCCTGCCTCCATCGTAGGGCGGGCGGCACCGAAGGGACGGGTTATTGCGGGCGAGCCCGCCCAACAATCCGGTAACCATTCAACCGAACGGCTAACGGCGGGACGTACGCCCGCCGTCGGCCCTCCCGGTCTGGATCAGTAGCGGTAGTGGTCCGGCTTGTACGGGCCAGCGGCGTCCACGCCCAGGTACTCGGCCTGTTCCTTGGTCAGTTCGGTGAGTTCGACGCCGAGCGCGTCCAGGTGCAGCCGGGCGACCTTCTCGTCGAGCACCTTCGGCAGCACGTAGACCTGGTTGGCGTACTCGGGCTCGCCGGTGGCCGAACCCTCGGCCGGCTTGCCGTGCTTGGTGAACAGCTCGATCTGCGCGATGGTCTGGTTGGCGAACGAGTTGCTCATGACGAACGAAGGGTGCCCGGTGGCGTTGCCCAGGTTCAGCAGCCGTCCCTCGGAGAGCACGATGATGGAGCGCTCGGTCGCCAGCCCGGCATCGAAGACCCATTCGTGCACCTGCGGCTTGATCTCCACCTTCTGTACGCCCTCGACGCTGGCCAGGCCCGCCATGTCGATTTCGTTGTCGAAGTGGCCGATGTTGCCCACGATGGCCTTGTCGCGCATCTTCACCATGTCGGACGCCATGATGACGTCCTTGTTGCCGGTGGTGGTGATGAAGATGTGGCCCTCGCCCACTACTTTGTCCAGGGTGGCGACCTGGTAGCCGTCCATCGCGGCCTGCAGGGCGCAGATCGGGTCGATCTCGGTGACGACGACGCGGGCGCCCTGGCCGCGCAGCGCCTCGGCCGCGCCCTTGCCGACGTCGCCGTAGCCGCACACAACCGCCGTCTTGCCGCCCATCAGAACGTCGGTGGCCCTGTTGATGCCGTCGGGCAGCGAATGGCGGATGCCGTACTTGTTGTCGAACTTGGACTTGGTCACCGCGTCGTTGACGTTGATCGCCGGGAACAGCAGCTGGCCCTGCTCCGCCAGCTGGTAGAGCCGGTGCACGCCGGTGGTGGTTTCCTCGGTGACGCCGCGGATGCCGGCGGCGACCCGGGTGAACTTCTGCGGGTCCTTGGCCAGCGAGGCGCGCAGCACGTCCAGGATGATCGTGTACTCGTGCGGGTCCTCCGCGGTGGCCGAGGGGACGGCGCCGGCGGCCTCGAATTCCACGCCCTTGTGCAGCAACAGGGTGGCGTCGCCGCCGTCGTCCAGGATCATGTTCGGTCCCAGCTCGGGGTTTTCGTCGGCGCCGGGCCAGGTCAGGATCTGCTCGGCCGTCCACCAGTACTCTTCGAGCGTTTCCCCCTTCCAGGCGAAGACCGGAACGCCCTGCGGGTCCTCCGGCGTGCCGTTGCCCACCACGACGGCTGCGGCGGCCTCGTCCTGCGTGGAGAAGATGTTGCAGGAGGCCCAGCGGACTTCCGCTCCGAGCGCGGTCAGCGTTTCGATCAGGACCGCGGTCTGCACCGTCATGTGCAGGGAACCGGCAATCCTGGCGCAGGCCAGGGGCTGGGCCTCGCCGAATTCTGCGCGCAGGGCCATCAGGCCCGGCATCTCGTGCTCCGCCAGGCGGATCTGGTGGCGGCCGGCGGCTGCCAGCGAGAGGTCCTTGACCTTGTAATCGAACGTCACAGTAATGCTCCTAAGCGTCGTCAGCGGGGCCGTCGTTGGCGGAGGCAGCGGCGCCGTCGTTGGTTGAATCAAGGGCGCCGCCGGCGGGGGCGGTCTGCGGCAGCAGCACCGGGATGCCGTCTTCGATCCGGTAGTGCAGCCGGTCTCCGGCGGCGGTGCGGCCGGTCGAGAGCAGTTCGTCGCCCTCCTGGACCAGTGATGAACCGGTAGCCGGGCAGCGCAAAACCGCCAGCAGTTCGGGGGTCAGATGTGCCATGCGATGGTGTCCTTTGATCTCCAGCAGCTTCGGCTGCGTCCGCTTCCGGCGGCGCGGGGCTTCGCCGCGGACGGCAGGTTGCCGGCACGGCGCGCTGCCCGTCTCCCAGCGTATCGCCCTAGGGTTGTC
>NZ_JBNHGF010000193.1:0-5263 GCF_059091005.1 Arthrobacter sp. Y3223164 | reverse complement strand
GACCGCCTCGGCATCGGCGGCCGAACCGTTGACGACCACGGAGGGCAGGCCGCGGACCGGCCGGCCGCGGCCGTCCAGCAGGCCGGTCTGTCGGGCGAGGGACTCCCCGTCCTTGACCACGCGCACGACGTAGCGGTTCCCGCGGCGCAGCGCACCGCCGGAGACCACGATGATGTCGCCGCTGTGGCCGTACACTTCCGAGATGGCGGTGCGCAGCCGCCGGGCGGTCGCAGCCAGATCAACTTCGGCCTCGATGACGATGCGGCCGGAAATGATGTGGAGTCCGCCGGCGAAACGGAGCGTCGACGAGACCTCCGCCTTCCGGACCTGGGACTTCTTGATGTCAAGGCGAGCGAGCTCATCCTTGACTGCTGCGGTCAGCGCCATGCACCTTGTCCTTACCTAATCCTTGTGGCCTTCGAAAATGTCGTGGTAGGCACTCGCCAGTCTCAACGGATCGTGTACGGGGCGTCCGCCTGAACTTCCTACTCTACCGAAGACCACGCGTGCTCCCAGCGCGGCCGCGGCATCCTCGAAACGCCCCTTGTCGTCAATCACGGCCGGATCGGCCAAGACCACGTCGAAACGCATCCCGGGGGCGCAGCGCCTCACCGCGGCCAGGTGGTCCGAGGCGGTCATCCCGGACGTTTCCTTGGTGTCCACCGACAGGTTCATGGTCAGGCAGCGGCGCGCCGGGGTGTCGCAGAGCGCCTCGCGCATCTCCTTGAGCATCAGGTGCGGCAACACCGAGGTGTACCAGGAGCCGGGCCCGAGGATCACCCAGTCGGCATATTCGACGGCGTTCAGTGCCTCGACGCAGGCCGGGGCGTCGTCGGGCAGCAGGCGCACGTCGTGGACGTGGCTGTTGCGTCCGGCCGCCGCCAGCCGGGACTGGCCGGAGATCAGCGCGGTGCGCAGCCGCCCGTCCTCGCCCTCCACCAGCACGTCGCCCTCGATGGTCAGCGGAACGGTGGCCATCGGCAGCACCTCTCCACGGGCCCCCAGCAGGGCGCCGGCCCACTTCAGGCCGGCAACGGGGTCGCCGAGCAGCTCCCACAGGGTCACAATCAGCAGGTTTCCGAGGGCGTGGTTGTCCAGCGACGGCTCGGCGCCCGGGGATGACTTGAAGCGATGCTGCATCACATCGCGCCAGGTCCGCCCCCAGTCGGTGTCATCGCACAGCGCCGCGAGGGCCATCCGCAAATCTCCCGGCGGGAGGACGCCGAACTCCTTGCGCAGGCGGCCGGAGGATCCGCCGTCGTCAGCCACCGTGACGATGGCTGTCAGTTCCGTGGTGAGCAGCCGCAGCGCGCCCAGCGAGGCCGAGAGCCCGTGCCCGCCGCCCAAGGCCACCACGGAGGGAGGCGCGCCGCTCTTCCCGGTCCGGCTGCGGGAGGTCCCCGGGGCGGGAACCAGCGGCATCGGTCCGGTCAGGATCGCCACTATTCGCGCCCCAGGTCCCGGTGCTGGACGGTGACTTTGACGCTCGGCAGCTGGGCCAGCCGCTTCCCGATTTCCTCGGCGACCGCCACGGAGCGGTGCTTGCCGCCGGTACACCCGATGGCGATGGTGCCGTAGTGCTTGTTCTCGCGGCGGTAGCCCTCCAGCACCGGCTCCAGCGCGTCCACATAGCGGTTGACGAATTCATCGGCACCGGAGTCCACCAGCACGTAGTCGCGGACCTTCTCGTCCAGCCCGGTGTGCGGGCGCAGCGCGGGGACCCAGTGCGGGTTGGGAATGAAGCGGGCGTCGGCGACGAAGTTGGCGTCCACCGGCAGCCCGTACTTGAAGCCGAAGCTGACCACGTTGATGCGCAGCACGATCGGGCCGGATTCGGTGAAGAGTTCCGTGATGGCAGTGGCCAGGGCGTGGACGTTCATCTCGGTGGTATCCACCACCAGGTCGGCCGAGTCCTTGAGGCTGCTCAACAGTTCCCGTTCGGCGGTGATGCCGTCGGATATGCGGCCGTCACCCTGCAGCGGGTGCGGCCGGCGGCCCTGTTCGAAGCGGCGGACCAGGACGTCGCCGGAGGCGTCCAGGAACAGCACCCGGTAGTGGATGCCGCTGGCCGCCAGGGCATGCAGCGCCTCCCGGATGTCGCGGAAGAGGCTCTGGCTGCGCACGTCCACGACCACGGCAAGCTTGGGCAGCGACTGCGGCATCCGCGAAACCAGTTCGGCCAACGTGCCCAGCATCTGCGGCGGCAGGTTGTCCACCACGTACCAGCCGTGGTCTTCGAGGGCATGCGCCGCCGTGGTCCGGCCGGCCCCGGACATGCCGGTGACCACCAGGAGTTCGGATTCCACCGGCTTTTCCGGCGTCAAGTCCTCATCCACCGTCATCGTCATTCCATCCATCCCGACCCCCGCTCCTCGATTCAAGCTCTAGCCTAACTAAGATTCGATGATTTCGCCGGTCGCCATATTTACCGCCGGCGCGGGCTCCTCCGCGGCACCGGCAGCCAGCTGGCGCTTCAAGGAAGCCGCCAGCGCCGGGCCGATGCCCGGAACCTGCTGCAGCTCTTCGGCGCTGGCCGCCTTGAGTTTCTTGGCCGAGCCGAAATGTTTCAGCAGCGCCTTGCGTTTCGCCGGCCCGAGGCCCTGGATGCCGTCCAGCACCGAGACGGTCATGGCCTTGCCGCGCTTCTGCCGGTGGTAGGCAATCGCGAAACGGTGGGCCTCGTCGCGGATCCGCTGCAGCAGGAACAGGCCCTCGGACGAACGCGGCAGGATCACGGGGAAATCGTCGTCGGGCAGCCAAACTTCCTCCAGCCGCTTGGCCAGGCCGACCACGAACACGTCGGTGATACCCAGGTCCGACAGCGCGCGGGAAGCGGCGGCCACCTGGGGCGGCCCGCCGTCCACCACCACCAGGTTGGGCGGATAGGCGAACTTGGTTTTGGGCGCCGGCGTGAGCGTCTCTTCAAGCACGACGGCGGTGTCCGCGCCGTCCCCGGCAGGGGTTTCGCCTGCATCGGCGGCCGCCGGGATGCCCTGGTGGCCTTGTTCCGCCAGATAGTTCCGGAAGCGCCGGCTGATCACGTCATACATCGCCGAGGTGTCGTCCCGGGCGGCCTCGCCGGTGATCGCGAAGCGGCGGTAGTCGGACTTCTTGGGCAGCCCGTCTTCCACCACCACCATGGAGGCCACCACGTTGGTGCCCTGCACGTGTGAGATGTCGTAGCATTCGATCCGCAGCAGCGCCACGGGCAGATCCAGTGCCTCCTGCAACTGCTGGAGGCCGGCCGAGCGCGTGGTAATGTCGCCGGCGCGCCGGCTCTTGTGCAGGGCCAGGGCCTGCTCGGCGTTCTCCCTCACGGTGGCCAGCAGGGCAGCCTTGTCACCGCGTTTCGGCACGTGGATCTGCACCCTGCTGCCGCGGAGTGCGCTGAGCCAGGCCTGCAGTTCGGCGGCATTCTCCGGTTCCTGCGGCAGCATGACCTGGCGCGGGATCCGGTCCGGCCCGTCGGCGTCCCCGTAAACCTGCTGCAACAGGTGTTCGGCCAGGTCGGCGTCGCTCTGGTCCTCGACCTTTTCCACCACCCAGCCGCGCTGGCCGCGGATCCTGCCGCCGCGGACGTGGAACACCTGGACGGCCGCCTCCAGTTCGTCCTGGGCCAGGGCGAACACGTCGGCGTCGGTGTCTTCAGTGAGCACCACGGCATTGCGTTCGAAGACCCGGCGCAGCGCGGCGATGTCGTCCCGGTGACGCGCCGCCGTCTCGTAGTCGAGTTCGGCCACCGCCGCGGCCATCTTCTTTTCGAGGTCCCGGATAAACCGGTCGGCTTCCCCGCCCATGAACGCGCAAAACTCGGCGGCCAGGGCCTTGTGGTCCTCGGGCGAAATCCGTCCCACACAAGGCGCCGAGCACTTGTCGATGTAGCCCAGCAGGCACGGCCGGCCGGTGCGCTGGGCCCGGTTGAAGACGCCGGTGCTGCAGGTGCGGACCGGGAAAACCCGCAGCAGGGTGTCCACGGTCTCGCGGATCGCTTTGGCCGGGTAGTACGGACCGAAGTACTTCACGCCCTTGCGCCGCTCGCCGCGCATCACCTGCACGCGCGGGAACTTCTCCCCCATGGTCACGGCCAGGTAGGGATAGGACTTGTCGTCCCGGAACATGATGTTGAAGCGCGGTGTGAACTCTTTGATCCACGTGTACTCGAGCTGGATGGCCTCCAGTTCGCTGCCCACGATCGTCCACTCCACCGAAGCCGCCGTGTGCACCATCGCATGGGTCTTGGGCGGCAGGTTCTTGGGGCTGGCGAAGTAACTGTTGAGCCGGGACCGCAGGTTCTTCGCCTTGCCGACGTAGATCACCCGCCGGTGCTCGTCCCGGAAGCGGTAGACGCCGGGATTGGTCGGGATCTCCCCCGTCCGCGGACGGTAGGAAGCAGGATTAGCCATGGCCGGTCACTCCCTTCCTCGCCTGGGCCCTGGGTGCCGTCCGGCCGGTCAAGCCGACGGCGTCTTGTTGTAGCTGTTCGAGCGTTCCTGGCCGGTCAGGTCGGCGATCGCGTCCATGATCTGGTCGGTGGCCGACCGGCGCGCCGGCAACGAGTGCTCCGGCCCGGTCCGCTTGAAGTACAGCGGCTTGCCGATCCGGACCGTGAAATGGCTCGGCCGGATCATCATCCTCCCGGCGGGCTGCAGCTGTTCGGTGCCGATCAGCCCGACCGGCAGCACCGGCGCCCCGGTCGTGAGGGCCAGCCACCCCACGCCGGTGCGGCCCCGGTAGAGCTTGCCGTCACGGGACCGTGTTCCTTCAGGATAAATCCCGAAAGCCTCGTTGCGGTCCAGTACGTCCAGGGCACTCTGCAGCGCGGCCACGCTGGCGGCCTGTTCGCCCCGCTCCACCGGTATCGAGCCGACGCTGTGAAAAAACCACCGCATCGCAGCACCCTTGGGACCGCGGGTGGTGAAGTATTCGGCTTTGGCGAAAAAGGCCACCTTCCGCGGCATCATCGCCTGGATGATGACGCTGTCGAGGAAGGACAGGTGGTTCGGTGCCACAATCACCGGGCCGGTCGCGGGAAAGTTCGCGATGCCTTCAATCGTCGGCCGGCAGCTGAGCCGCAACCCGGCCCGGAACGAGGCGCGGGTCGCTTCGAACGTCCTCATGCGGCCGGTCCGGGGCGTCCGGCCAGGGCGCCCTCGGGCTCGGCGGCGGTCAGCCGCCCAATAGCGGCCTCAAGTTCTTCGGCGGTATCCACGACGACGACGGCGCCGGCGGCTTCCAGCTCCCCGGGGGCTGCGAAGCCCCAGCC
>NZ_JBNHGF010000192.1:0-5265 GCF_059091005.1 Arthrobacter sp. Y3223164 | reverse complement strand
GGGCTGCCCCTGAGCTGCGCGGCGCTGCCGGTGTAGCGGTAGAGCCGGGGCGGCCGGTGCCGGCCGCCCTGCAGGTACTCGTCGGTCGGTTCGATGTCCGGGGTCGCCCGCAGCTGGCGGCGGAAGTTGGCGGGATCCAACTGCTTGCCCAGCACGGCCTCGTACACTTCGCGGACCTGGGCCAGTGTGAAAGTGGATCCCAGGAAGGCATACGCGATGGAGCTGTATTCCACCTTGTTCCGCAGCCGCCACAGCGCGTAGTCCACGATCTGATTGTGGTCAAACGCCAGTTGGCCAAGTTCATCGGCGCGGACCCAGCGCACGTTCTCGGTTTCGCGGGCCAGTGCCGCCTCGTCCGGCTTCACCAGCGCCCAATAGACGATGGAGACCACCCGCTGCGCCGGTGAGCGGTCCAGGCCGCCGAACGCATACAACTGCTCCAGGTAGCTCGGCTGCAGGCCGGTGGTCTCCTCAAGGTTCCGGGCCGCGGCGTCCTGGAGGGATTCGGCCGCACTCAACGGACCGCCGGGCAGCGCCCACAGGTCCCGGAAGGGCTGGCGGGTACGGCGGACCAACGGCAGCCACAAGGTGGGGCGACCCGCCTCCTGGTCCGGACGAAGGGCGAAGATGACCGTGGAGATGGCCAGTTCAGGGGGCTGCTGCGCCCGCTCCGACACATTGGCCGCGTGAATCGGCATGGCCGCCTCCTCCCCGGTTTCGAGTAAAAGTCACAGTGACTAGAACTCATTCTAGCCGGTTATGGTCATGTTGACCCAATCACACTCCAACGCCGGCGATTTGTGACGGCGCCGGGATCATGGCGGACCGGGGCAGGCCTCCCGCCCTTGTATCTCCGGCTGGCCCGCGTGTTCGTACCGCTACTGCTTTTCCCCCACTACCGTGGGAACTTATTGGCAAACCTCTTTCGAAGGGTACGGATGCAGACAGCACGACCCGCGCGCCCCAGGTGGCCCGCGCCCACGGGTCTTTGGCTTTTCGTCGTCGCCCTGCTCGTTGGTTGTTCGGCCTCGCCCACCACCACCTACATCGACACGAGCGGTCGTGAGACTACTGTGGACTGGCGTGATTATCCGGGCCACGCCCACATTTCAGCCGAAGAAATACTGTCTGGGCCTACCCGAGAGCAGACCGAATCACTGGCGGAAGCCCTTTTGTCCGACGTGGAATCCGCGCTCAGCAGAGAGTACGGGCTGCGCTGGCGGGGCGACGGGGAAGCGGGCTGGTATCCGCAGGAGGGAAACGGGTACGGCGGCAAGTCCGCGTATTCCACCTACAACTCCACCAACCGCATCAGCGGGTCCGCTCCCCCGGCGCCTGAAGACTGGCAGCGCATCGTTGACATGGTGAACGGGATACTCGCGGACCATGGTTTCGATGCGCTGGTTTTCGATCACCAGTCATCGCCGCACGGCGACGAAGAAACCTGGCAGCGGGAACAGCGTGAGCGCTTCGGAACCGATGATCCGGACGAGTACTGGGTGTGGAGCGGAGCGGCACAGGCAGATTCCCAGTGGCTGTCGATCACTCTGCTGGATGTGTCCCGCGACCCGTCCGGCGAGGCAGCCGCAGAAGCCGCGGAGCACGGGTGGGCACCTCGATCGATCACGCTGGGTTACGGCGCCACCGCGCTGTCGGAACGCGACATCGAGAACTTCCGACGGGACCTTGCGCCCTTCGCCGCACTGGAAAAGCCGGAGCCGACAACCTCCGACTGACACGAGGGAATGGACGCACAGCGGCATTCCGGCGTGGCCGCCCGCGTGGCGCCGGACTCCCCGGGCTAGGCTTCAGCCATGCACCCACGGGGACGGCGGCGGTTCGTGCCACCGGACAACAACGAAATCCTCCGGCGCAGGTATGGCAGGAAGGAACGCCCGCCGCACCATCGCGTCATCCTTGGCCGCTACGCCTTCATCAAGGGCTGGTTGGTCGCCGTCGGGGCGTGGTTCGTCATATCGCTGGTCCTGAGCATCATCGACGAGCTGTCGTCGCCGCACTCCGCTGCCCTCAGCTTCTGGGGCCTGGTGCTGACGATCGGCTTTTTCTTCGCCGCCCTGCTGGGCGCCCCTTCGCGCTGCTGCTGGGCCTGCTGCTGCGCCCGGTTCGCCGGCAGTGGGTGCATGTGCTCGTATTTGCAGCAGGGCTGGCCGCACTCACGTGGGGAACCGCCGCCCTGCTGGCTTCGGGCACGGCTCCGCTGCCTGCCATTTGCGCGGTGATTGCCGGAACCGCCGCGGGGCTCGGCCGTGTGGCGGTCATCCGGGACGTCGACGTCGACGACGGCGGCGCCGCCCTTTCCTCCGGGGTCAGCGGGGATCGGCGGCGGCCTGGACCAACGGAAGGGTCCGCTCCCGGAAGTGGCTGTTAAGCACGATCACGGACGACGAACGCAGCACCGTATTGGTCGCCATGACCTGGTCGAGCACGCGCTGCAAATCCGCGTTCGACCGGGCGACGACACAAGCCAGCAGGTCGCTTTCACCGGAGACGGTGTGCAGCTCCAGCACCTCGGGAATGTCGGCGAGCGCGGCGGCCACGGCGTCGTGCCCGGACTCCTGCCGGATCACGAACGAACAGTAGGCTCGCACCACGTACCCCAGTGCCTCGGGCGAAAGCCGCGGCCCCCAGCCCGCCGTCACGCCGGCGCGTTGCATCTTGTCCAGCCGGGCCTGTACTGTGGCACGCGCTACTTTCAGCACCCGGGACGCTTCCAGAACGGACATCCGCGGGTCCTCCGTGAACAGCGTGACGATATCGGCATCGAGAGAGTCGATCTGCATGACGCTGTGCGTCCTTTCGGGTTCGGTGCCGCCAGTTGTGGGACACTGCTAGACAAATTGTCAGCTTACGGGCTGCTTTCGCCAAACGACAGGACAGTCGATGCCGCGTTTTACCGCCACTCACCACCGCGACCCGGGCGCCCGACCGCCCGCCGGGCTCGGCCACGGGATGAAGCAGCGCCAGCTGATCATGATGGGACTGGGCAGCGCGATCGGTGCCGGGCTCTTCCTGGGCTCCGGAGCGGGCATCCAAGCCGCCGGTCCGGCCGTGTTGATCTCCTACCTGCTCGCGGGCACATTGGTGATCATCGTGATGTGGGCGCTGGGCGAGATGGCCGCCGCCAACCCCAGCAGCGGTGCCTTCTCGACGTACGCCGAGAAGGCGCTGGGCCGCACCGCCGGCGCCACCATCGGCTGGCTCTGGTGGCTGCAGTTGGTGGTGGTGATCGCGGCCGAAGCAGTGGGCGCCGCGGGCTTGCTGGCCACGGTCTGGCCGGCGCTGCCCGTCTGGCTGCTCGCGCTGGTGTTCATGGTGGTCTTCACCGCGGTCAACCTGTTCGGGGTGCGCAACTACGGAGAATTCGAGTTCTGGTTCGCCATCTTTAAGGTCATCGCCATCCTGGGGTTCCTCGCCATCGGCGCCGCCTTGCTGTTCGGCTGGCTGCCCAATGTCCCGTCGCCCGGGTTGGGCGTCATCTTCGGCGAGGACGGCTTCGCCCCCAACGGCATCGCCGGCATCGGCGCCGGGCTGCTGGTGGTGATATTTGCCTTTGGCGGGACCGAGATCGTCGCCGTTGCGGCCGCGGAAACGGAAAACCCGGGAGCCAGCGTGGCGAAGGCCATCCGGACCGTCGTCTGGCGCATCCTGGTGTTCTACTTCGGCTCGGTGCTGGTGATCGCGCTGACGGTGCCCTGGGATTCGGAGGCACTGGCCTCGCCCTTTGCCGCGGTGCTCTCGATCGCCCAGATCCCCGGCGCAGATGTGGCCATCACCCTGGTCGCCGCGGTAGCGCTGCTCTCGGCGCTCAACGCCAACCTGTACGGCGCATCCAGGATGATCTTCTCTCTCTCGGAACGGAACGAGGCGCCCGCTTCCCTCGGAAGGCTCAGCACCCGGCGGGTTCCCGTCAGGGCGGTAATGGCGTCCGTGGCGTTTGGTTTTGTGGCGGCCGTACTCGAGCTGTTGTTCCCCGAGCGCGTCTTACCGGTTTTGCTAAACGTCGTCGGGTCCACGTGCCTGGTGGTCTGGGGGATCGTCCTGCTGTCCCAACTGGTGCTGCGCCGCCGGGCCGACCGCGAAGGCACGGAGCTGCCGTTCCGGATGCGGGGCTTCCCGGCGATGACGTACGCGGGCCTTGCCCTGCTGGCCGCCATCCTGGTGCTTGGCTTCTTCTCCCCGACAACGGGAATCCAGCTGCTCTCGACCCTGGTGCTGATCGCCGCGATAGCTGCAGCTGCCAAAATCGCCGCGCGCCGAACACCTGCCGAAAGCTCACCTCGCCGTTAGCGGTTTGCAATCTGTTTATAGCTATTACCATCAAGGGCAGCTAACTGTGCACACTGTTTGGTGATCGCATGGCAGATTGCGCACTCCGTGTCGGGTGATTAGTGTCACCGTAAGCAAGTGAAGCCGTCGCGCTCCTCCCCCGCGGGGAGGCGGCGGCACCATGACTACGTGGAGGAGCAGGCATGAGCAGCGTTCTTTCCCTGGACCCGTCGGCCCGGCCCGACCTGTCCGCAGAGGACCTCAAGGAGCTCTACCGGCTGATGGTGTCGGTCCGCCACCTGGACGAATCGGCCATTCGGTGGCAGCGCCAGGGCCTGATTCCCGGCTACGCACCGGAACTCGGACAGGAAGCCGCCCAGGTGGGCAGCGGGTATGCGCTGGACATGTCCCGTGACTTCGTCTTCCCGACCTACCGCGAGATGGGCGTGGCCCGGACGGTGGGCGTGGACATGGTCGAGTACATGTCCACCCACAAGGCGACCTGGCACGGCGGGCTCTACGATCCCCAGGCCACCCGTTTCGCCCCGATCCAAGCCGTCGTGGCAGGCTCCGTGCTGCACGCCGTCGGCTGGGCGCACGGGCAGACGCTTTCCGGCGCCCCGGCCGGAGAACTCGGCGTGGCCATCACCTACTTCGGCGACGGCGCCAGCTCGCAGGGCGACGTCCACGAAGCCATGAACTTCGCCGCGGTCATGAAGGCTCCCGTGGTCTTTTTCATCCAGAACAACGGCTTTGCGATCTCGGTGCCGACGGAGCGCCAGGTGGCCGGGGGCTCGGTTGCCGCCCGGGCCGTCGGCTACGCCATGCCGTCCCTCCAGGTGGATGGCAACGACGCCGTGGCTGTCCACCAGGCGACGGCCGCCGCCCTCGCCCATGCCCGGGCGGGCAACGGGCCGGCCGTCGTGGAAGCCATGACGTACCGGCGGGGCCCGCACTCCACCAGCGACGACCCCGGCC
>NZ_JBNHGF010000191.1:0-5282 GCF_059091005.1 Arthrobacter sp. Y3223164 | reverse complement strand
AGCCCGCGCGACTCGATGGCCTGCAGCGTCGCCAGGCCTGCCGCCGTCGCCACCGGGTTGCCGCCGAACGTCGTTCCGTGCTGGCCCGCCGTCAGGAGTTCGGAAGTAGTTGCCCCGAAGGTGATCAACGCGCCGACGGGCAGCCCGCTGCCCAGGCCCTTGGCCAGGGTGATGGCATCCGGGACGATCTGCTCGCCGCCGGCCACGCCGCCCTGGAACGCGAACCAGTTGCCGGTGCGGCCGACGCCGGTCTGCACCTCGTCCAAAATCAGCAGCGCGCCCGCGGCCTCGGTAGCTTCGCGGGCCGCCTTCAGGTAGCGCGCGGGCAGCGGCCGGACGCCCACCTCCCCCTGGATTGGTTCCAGCACGACGGCGGCCACGGACTCGTCGACGGCGGCGCGGAGGGCCTCCTCGTCGCCGAAGGGAAGGTGGACCACGCCGCCGGGCAGCGGTTCGAACGGTTCGCGGTAGGACTCCTTGGCCGTCAGCGCCAAAGCCCCCATGGTCCGGCCGTGGAAAGCGCCCTCCAGGGCCAGGATCTTGGTCCGGGTGGGGCTCGAGTTTCGCCGGGCCAGCTTGAACGCCGCTTCGTTGGCTTCGGTGCCGGAGTTGGCGAAGAACACCTTGGAACCTGCCGGAGCGGCGGCGAGCTGCAGCAACCGCTCCGCCAGCGCAATTTGTGCCGGGCTGGTGAAGAAGTTGGAGACGTGGCCGAGGGTGGACAACTGGGCGGCCACGACCCCGGTCAGGAACTCGTCCGCGTGGCCGAGCGCGTTCACCGCGATCCCGCCGAGCAGGTCCAGGTATTCCCTGCCGTCCGCGTCCCACACGATGCAGCCCTTGCCGCGCACCAGGACGCGCTGCGGGGTGCCGAAGACCCCCATCAGCGAACCGCGGTACTTCTCCAGCAGCTGCCGGTTGTCCAGGCCTTCCAGTTCTTCCAGCCCGGCGAGGCCGGCGGCCGGGGAAACGGTATGCGGGGTGTTCATGCTGCGTCTCCGTCCGGGACGACCTGGGTGCCGATGCCGGCCGCGGTAAAGATTTCCAGCAGGATCGAGTGCGCCATCCTGCCATCGACGACGGCGGCGCGCTCCACTCCCCCGTCGACCGCCTTGAGGCAGGCTTCCATCTTGGGAATCATGCCGGACTGCAGCCGCGGCAGCAGCTCGCGCAGCTCCCCCGCCGTCAGCGACGAGATCAAGGAGGACTTGTCCGGCCAGTTGGCGTAGAGCCCCTCGACGTCGGTGAGGATGACCAGCCGCGAGGCGTGCAAGGCGTCCGCCACCGCAGCGGCCGCGGTATCGGCGTTGACGTTGAGCACCTGGTTGGTGCCTTCGCCGTCGCCGCCGATTTCCGGTGCCACGGTGGAGATCACCGGGATGCGGCCGGCGTCGAGCAAATCCAGGATGGCGGACGGGTTGACGCCGACGACTTCGCCGACCAGGCCCAGGTCGATGTCTTCGCCGTCCACCACGGTGCCCGTGCGCACCGCCTGCAGCAGCCCGCCGTCTTCACCGGAGAGGCCCACGGCGTACGGCCCGTGCGAATTGATCAGGCCCACCAGTTCCCGGCCGACTTGTCCGGTGAGCACCATGCGCACCACGTCCATGGCCTCGGGGGTGGTGACCCGCAGTCCGCCCTTGAACTCGGACTCGATGCCCAGCCGCGAGAGCATGGCGTTGATCTGCGGTCCGCCGCCGTGGACGACCACCGGCTTGATGCCGGCGTGGTGGAGGAAAACGATGTCTTCGGCGAACGCCTGCCGCAGTTCATCGTTGACCATGGCGTTGCCGCCGTACTTGATCACCATGGTGGTGCCGGCGAACCGCTGGATCCAGGGCAGGGCCTCGATCAGCGTGGCGGCCTTGTCCTGGGCCATTAGCATCGTGTTCATCTCGGTCCTCAGCTGGAGTAGGCGGAGTTCTCATGCACGTATTCGTGCGTGAGGTCATTGGTCCAGATGGTTGCGGTCTCCCTGCCGGCATTAAGGTCGATCACCACGGCCACGTCGCGGCCGTTCAGGTCCACCAGGTCGCGCGGTTCGCCCACGCCGCCGTTTCGGCAGACCTGCACGCCGTTCATGCTGACGTTGAGCTGGTCCGGCTCGAAGGCGGCGTCGGTCGTGCCCACCGCGGACAGCACGCGTCCCCAGTTCGGATCCTTGCCGAAGATGGCGGTCTTGAACAGATTGGAGCGGGCCACGGCGCGGCTGACGGTTTCCGCATCCCGCTCGGAGGCGGCGTTGATCGTGGTGACCGCGATGTCGTGGCTGGCGCCCTCGGCATCGGTAATCAGTTGCCGCGCCAGATCCGCGCAGACGCCGGTCAGCGCCGCGGTGAAGTCCTCCAGCGCGGGAATGGCCCCGGAAGCGCCCGAAGCCAGCAGCACCACCGTGTCGTTGGTGGACATGCAGCCGTCGGAATCCGTCCGGTCAAAGGTAAGCCGCGTGGCCTCGCGCAACGCCAACTGCAGCGCCGGCGGTGCGAGTTCGGCGTCCGTGGTGATGACCACCAGCATGGTGGCCAGGCCCGGGGCAAGCATGCCGGCGCCCTTGGCCATGCCGCCGATGCTGTACCCGCCGCCGGTGAACAGGGCCTGCTTGGAAACGGAATCGGTGGTCATGATGGCTTCGGCCGCGTCGGCACCGCCGTCGCCGGACAACGCCGCTGCAGCAGCTTCGACACCCGGCAGCAGCTTGTCCATCGGCAGCTGCTCGCCGATCAGCCCGGTGGAGCACACCACCACGTCGCCCGAGGAGATACCGAGCAGGGCTGCGGTTTTCTCGGCGGTGGCGTGGGTGTTCTGGAAGCCCTCGGCCCCGGTGCAGGCGTTGGCACCGCCGGAATTCAGCACCACCGCGTCCACGCGGCCGTCGCCGACCACCTGCCGCGACCAGTGCACGGGAGCGGCCGCCACGCGGTTCGAGGTAAAGACTGCCGCCGCCGCCCGCTGTGGTCCGTCGTTGACCACCAGCGCGACATCGGGCTTGCCGGAGGCTTTCAGGCCGGCGGTGGCACCGGCGGCACGAAATCCCTGTGGTGCGGTAACGCTCACGGTGCTATCCCCTGCTGGGTCAGGCCGGCGGTCTCGTCGAGGCCGAGGGCGATGTTCATGGACTGGATGGCGCCGCCGCCGGTTCCCTTGGTGAGGTTGTCGATGGCGCAGGTGACGACGGCGCGGCCCGCGTGCTCGTCGAAGGCCAACTGCAGGACGGCATGGTTGCTGCCCTGCACCGACTTGGTATTCGGCCACTGGCCCTCGGGCAGCAGGTGCACGAACGGTTCATCAGCGTAGGCGGCCTCCCAGGCGCTGCGCAGCGACGCGGCATCCGTACCGGGTTTGATGCGCGCCGTGGCGGTGGTCAGGATGCCGCGGCTCATCGGCGCGAGCGTGGGAGTAAACGAGATCGTGACCGCCTCGCCGGCGGCGGCCGAGAGCCCCTGCTCGATTTCCGGAGTGTGCCGGTGTCCGCCGCCAACCCCGTAGGGGCTCATGCCGCCCATGACTTCCGAACCGATCAGGTGTACCTTCGCGGACTTGCCGGCCCCCGAGGTGCCGGACGCGGCGACAATCACCACGTCACCGGGCTCCAGCAGCCCGGCCGCGAAGCCCGGGGCCAGAGCCAGCAGCGAACTGGTGGGATAGCAGCCCGGGACGGCGATCCGGCGGGCGCCGCGCAGCTTTTCCCGGTGGCCGGGAAGCTCCGGAAGGCCGTAGGGCCAGCTGCCGGCATGGGCGGTGCCGTAGAACTTCTCCCAGGACACAGGGTCCACCAGCCGGTGGTCCGCGCCCGCATCCACTACCAGGGTGTCTGCCGGCAGCGCGGCGGCGATCTCAGCGCTGGCGCCATGCGGCAGCGCCAGGAACACCACGTCGTGCCCGGCCAGGTTCTCGACGGTCGTGTCGACCAGGACTTTGTCCGCCAGCGCATGCAGGTGCGGCTGCAGTTCCCCCAACCGCGAACCGGCACTGCTGTGGGCGGTGACGGCTCCGACCGAGACCTCGGGGTGGTTCGCCAGCAGGCGGAGGACCTCGCCGCCCGCGTAACCGCTGGCGCCGGAGACTGCAACCTTAATTGTCATGGCATCCAGCATACAGCAAGACTATGCACCGGAGAGGATAATTATGCATCGTCCTGCGTGCCCTGCCGGCGGATACGGCGGGCCGGGGGCGCGGACGTTAGCGCCTACGATGGGTTCTGAGCCGGCCGGCCCTCAGCGGCCAGATGCCACCGCCGGCACCGACTGTCCCGAGTACCTTAAGGAGACCCTCCATGGCCAAGGCGATCGTGGCCGCCGCACCCGGCGGTCCGGAAGTACTGCAACTGCGCGAGGTCGACACCCCCCGGCCCGGCCCGGGCCAGCTGCTGGTCAAAGTTGCCGCGGCGGGTGTGAACTTCGTCGAGACCTATGAGCGCAGCGGCGTCTACAACGTCCCGTTTCCGTACACGCCCGGCTCCGAAGCCGCCGGCACGGTCGAGGCCGTCGGCCCGGGGGTCGACGGCTTCGCCCCCGGTGACCGCGTCGCCTTCGCCGAGGGCGACCGCACCTACGCGGAGTTCACCGTGGTCTCCGCCGACGCGGCGCTCCCGGTGCCGGAAGGCGTGGACGACGACGTGGCGGCCGCCATCCCGCTGCAGGGCATGACGGCGCATTACCTCATTAACTCCAGCTTCAGGGTCCAGCCGGGCCAGACCGTACTCACCCATGCGGGTGCCGGCGGAGTAGGCCTGATCCTGACGCAGCTGCTCAAAGCCAAGGGCGCCCGCGTGATCACCACGGTGTCTACCGACGAAAAGGAAGAACTGGCCCGCAGCGCCGGGGCGGATGAGGTCCTCCGCTACGACGGCTTTGCCGGACAGGTGCGCGAACTGACCGCCGGCACCGGGGTGGACGTGGTGTACGACGGCGTCGGCAGGGACACCTTCGACGGTTCGCTGGCCAGCCTGCGCACCCGCGGCATGCTCGTGCTCTTCGGCGGCGCGTCGGGCCAGGTGCCGCCGTTCGACCTGCAGCGGCTCAACCGGGGCGGCTCCTTGTTCGTCACCCGCCCCAACCTCGCCGACCATCTGCTCACGCCGCAGGAGCGGCGCTGGCGCTCCAGCGAATTGTTCGACGCCGTCCTGTCGGGCCGCCTGGACATCCGGATCGGCCGGACATATCCGCTGGCCGAGGCGGCGCAGGCACACGAGGACCTGCAAGCCCGCCGCACCACGGGCAAGCTGCTGCTGGTTCCGTAAGGGCGGCCCCCGGTTGCCGTCGACGCCCGCCCTCGCTGCCGGC